>JAEUUQ010000009.1 GCA_016787505.1 Saprospiraceae bacterium
AAAAAAGAACTCTTCGCCGTCGGCGCCGGCAAAGATGAAAACCTGTGGAGCTCGGTATTCCGCCAGGCTATGCTCAACGGACTGCTGCGCAAGGATATTGAAAGCTACGGCTTGCTCAAATTGACCGAAAAAGGACACGAGTTTATTAAGAAACCCCACTCGTTCTTAATCCCGATTAATAATAATTTCGATGAACCACCCCAGGATCTCGAAGAACCTCAGGGCAAAACCGCCGTGCTCGACGAAACGCTGATCAAGCTGCTCAAAGATTTGCGCCGCCGCGAAGCCAAACGCCTCGGACTACCGCCGTTTGTGATTTTCCAAGACCCCTCGCTCGAAGATATGGCTACCCAATATCCGATTTCGATGGAGGATATGACCAAGGTGAGCGGCGTTAGCATCGGCAAAGCGACCCGCTATGCCAAACCCTTTATAGAGCTGATCAACAAATACGTAGAAGAAAACGAAATAGAGCGGCCTACCGATTTTGTGGTCAAACAAGTAGCCAACAAATCAAAGGTGAAAGTCAGCATCATCCAGGCCATCGACCGCAAAATACCCCTCGATGATATTGCCTCGGCCAACGGACTCAGCATGGACGAACTGGTGGCTGAACTCGACGCGATTGTGGTGTCAGGCACAAAGGTAAATATCGATTATTACCTGGAAGACGCGGTGGATGAATACGCCCGCGAAGATATTTATGATTATTTTATGAACGCCGAAAGCGACGACCCCGAAAAGGCCTATACCGAATTGAAAGGCGACGATGTGACGATTGAGGAAATTCAGCTGGTCAGGATCAAATTTTTGTCCGATATAGCCAACTAGCCCGTAAATACGTCGTTATGAAAATGATTATCATCAACGGTCCGAACCTCAACCTGCTGGGGTCGCGGGAACCGGATATTTACGGCCGGCAACCTTTCGAGGAGTATTTCGCCACGTTACAGCAGGAATTTCCAGGCATTACGCTGCACTATTTTCAAAGCAACTCCGAAGGCGCCCTGATCGACAAGCTGCACGAGGCGGGTTTTACCTACGACGGCATCGTGCTCAATGCCGGCGCCTATTCCCATACTTCTATTGCTATAGCCGACGCCATCGCGGCCATCCGCACCCCCGTCATCGAGGTGCATATTTCCAATGTTTACGAACGCGAAGAATTCCGCCACCATTCTTACCTGGCGCCCAATTGCGTAGGCAGTGTTACCGGCCTCGGGCTGCGCGGGTATGAGTTGGCGATTAGGTATTTTCTGTAGGTCATAGCGGTTAGGTCATAGCGATTAGGTCATAGCGATTAGCGATTAACTGCTAACCGCTAACTGCTGACTGCTAGCTCAGAAGGAATCCACTGATTTATACGCATCAATCACCGCCCTTTCCCCGTCTTTTCCGGGCCTTGAGTTGCCGTGTTCCATGCCCAATACGCCGGTGAAGCCGCGGCTATGGATGTATGTGAACACATTTTTATAATTGATTTCGCCAGTAGTAGGTTCTTTCCTGCCTGGGTTGTCGCCGATCTGGAAATAGGCGATCTCGCTCCAGGCGGCCTCGATATTGGGGATCAGGTTGCCCTCCTGGATTTGTTGGTGGTATATATCGAATAAAATCTTGCAGGCGGGGCTATCCACGGCGCGGCATATTTCGAAAGCTTGTGCGGCCTTAGTGAGGAACAAACCGGGGTGGTCGCGGAAATTGAGCGGTTCGAGCACCATTGCCAGTCCGTGGGGTTCGAGGATATCGGCGGCGCGGCGCAGGGCCTCCACCACATTCGCCGTTTGGAAGCCCATATCGAGGCGCAGGTCGAGGTGGCCGGGCACCACGGTCATCCATTTGGCGTTCACGCGTTTGGCCACTTCCACCGAATCTTTGACATGCTGCAAAAACTCGTCGCGCAGGTCGGCTTTGCCGCTCGCCAGGTTGGCTTCCTTCCAGTATATCTTGTGGGCCACAAAAACGCCCATCGTGATGCCGCGTTTGGCCATTGCTTCGCCCATTCGCTTTTGAGTATCCACGTCGCGGTCTTTCATGCCGTTGTCTTCAAAAGCCGTAAAGCCTTCGTCGGCCATGAAATGCAGCTGATCTACGGGGTCTTCCCCCGCATGCGCGCTAAACATGCCGGTATGCGGTGCGTATTTAAGCTTGAAACCCGGCGCTGAAGCAGGCTGAGGCGTCATGCCATGCAAGCTGTTGATGCCTGCCAGGGCGCCTGCGGTGGTAGCCAGTCCGGTGTGGAGGAAGGTTCTTCGTTTCATGGTTGTTCTCTGTTGTCGGTTCTCTGTTGTCGGTTCGTTTATAAGTTTATAGGTTTAGGAACAAATGCCAGCGTTCGCACGAGTCGCATAGTCTCGTTTCGACTCCGCTCAACGACCGGCAGAGTTCTCTCCCTCTCTCCCTCCCTCTCTCACTCTCTCCCTCCCCCCCGGAGTGCTCCCAGCTGCACCGGCTTGCCTTTCTCCTGGAAAGTCACAATTGAGGGGATGGCCTTATAATTCTTTTGCAGCCAGGCGAAGCCTTTTCGGGGGCCCATCACGCTGACTGCCGTGGCCAGCGCGTCGGCTTGCATAGCCGTGGGGGCTTGCACGCTCACCATTGCGGCGTGAGTAACGCCCATGCCTGTGCGTGGGTCGATAATATGCGAATAGCGTTTGCCATCTGATTCGAAAAAGCGGAAGAGGGCGCCGGAGGTAGCCACTGCGCAGCGCTTCACCAGCAGCAGCGTATCGCGAAGTTGGCCCTGTGGCGTCACCCATTTGGCGAAGATCTGCCAGCCGGGTTGGCCGGGAGGGGCATCGCCGGCAATGAGGTCGCCGCCGCCTTGTATGAGCGCCCGACTCACCTGGTGTTGCTCGATAGCTTTGAGCGCCTCGTCGAGGGCATAACCTTTGGCGATAGCGCCCAAGTCGAGTTGCATATTGGGGGCGTTGAGCTGCACCGACTTATCGGCGGCGTTGAGTTGCATTTTTTTATAACCCACACTTTTGCGGGCCGTGCTGATCTCCGATTTGGCGGGCATAGTCTTCTGGCGGATAGCCTTGCGCCACATCTTGCTCAGCGGCCCTACAGTGACGTCGAAAGCGCCCTTGGTCTGGACCGCCAACTCCTGAGAAGCTGACAACACTAGCCATAGCGGTTCGCTTACGGGCACGGCTTTTTTGCTGCCGGCTGTCATCGACAATTTGCTGAGCTCGCTGGTAGGCATATAATCGCTCATGCTGTTGTTGATCTCGTCGATGCGGGCTTTGGCGGCATCGGCGGCCTTCCGGGCCTGGCTCGAATCGGCGGCGTACAACGAAATATTAAACAAAGTGCCCATCTGGGGGTGGGAAAACGTAAATCGTTTCAGCGGCGCCTCAGTCTGAGCCCCGGCATAGCGGGGTAGGAGCAGGGCGACAAAGCCATACAGAGTAATCGTAGTCAGCAAACGGTACATAGTCATCATTTTCAAAAAGAACTTACGAAACGGTTTAGGAGGGTTTAGCGATTGGGTTTAGCTAAACTGCGCATGCACTAACCCCAATCGCTAAACTATTTCAAAAGAACTTACAATACTTTCGTCACGCCGGGAATCGCGCACGCGTACATACCATCTTTGCCGGGCAGCACGGGCGGTTCGGCATTCCAGGCGTATTTATTGGGCATCAGGCTGATTTCTGAATTCAGCGCGCTTTCCCATTCGATCAGCTGCCCCGAATACGTAGCCATACGGCCCATGATGGCCGTCATAGTACTTTTAGCGGCGTGTTCGGCGTCGGCAAATTTATACTCACTTTTTGAAATAGCGGCAAACAAAAGGTCGTGTTCTACCTGGTAAGGGTTGGGATCCTTGCGGGCGTCGTGGCGCAGGATGGGATAGCCGCTGGCGGTGAGGATCATCCCGGGTTCGGGCGCCGAGCCGCTGGCGCCCTGGAAACTCTCCGTGACGCGGTTGACGCAACCCGACATATGCCTGCATTGGCTGTACATGCGCGAGCCGTCGTCGTATTCAAATTCTACAAAGTGGTGGTCGTAGATCTCGCCGAATTCCTTGCCCACGCGCACCTGGCGGCCACCCATACCGTAAGCTTTTATCGGATAGGCTTGTTTCACCCAGTTGCTCACGTCCATATTGTGAATATGCTGCTCGTTGATATGGTCGCCGCAGAGCCAGTTGAAATAATACCAGTTGCGCATCTGGTACTCCATTTCCGTTTGTTTTTTCTGGCGGGGGCGCACCCACACGCCTTCGCTGTTCCAGTACACATGCGAAGTCACGATATCGCCGATCACGCCTTGTTGGAGGAGTTCCACCCAGCGCAGGTACTTCGTCTCGTAGCGGCGCTGGAGGCCCACCACCACATTGAGTTTGCGGCGTTTGGCGTCTTCGGCGGCTGCCAGCACCCGGCGCACGCCGGGGGCATCCACGGCCACGGGTTTTTCCATAAACACGTGTTTGCCGGCCTTCACGGCTGCTTCGAAGTGCAGGGGGCGGAAGCCGGGAGGGGTGCAAAGGATCACCACGTCGCAGAGGGGGATCACCTTGGTATAGCCGTCGAAACCGGTGAATTTGTGGTCTTCGGGCACCTGCAGCCGCGATAGTTCGAGTCCGTTGGCGGTTAGTTCCTGGCCTATTTGCTTATAACTGTTATCCAGATTATCGCGGAAAGCATCGGCCATAGCCACCAGTTTCACCGACTTGTGGGCCAGCAGGGCCTGCACCGCGGCGCCGGTGCCGCGGCCTCCGCAGCCTACGAGGCCCACCCTGATCGTCTCCTCGCCGGCGCTGTATACACCGGCGGCAATAGCGGAAGGCGCCAGCACTATTGCGCCGGCTACTACGCCCGCCGTCTTCACGAAATCGCGGCGCGACATGGCGGATTTATTTTTCTTCGACATATGCGAAACATTTATTGTGGAAGTAAAAAAGCAAGGGCAAATTAGTTAAATTTGTTTGGAATAGCGAGGATCTTATACCTCCAAATAAAGAGATGCAAAAACCGGACGTTCGCGTCAGAAAACAGCTTCGGGCCAACTTTCCCACCTCGATAATGAACCTGCGTGCGGCGGCGATTCTTTTTGGGATCGACCTGGTTATAGGCATGTTGGGGTACATATTACTGGAGAATTATAAAATACTTGACGCGCTCTACATGACCGTCATCACCGTGGCCACCGTAGGCTTTACCGAGGTACAGCCGTTGAGTGAAGCGGGACGGGTTTTTACTTCTATTTACATATTGGTCAATATCGGTATTTTTGCCTACATCCTCGCCGTTTTTTCGTATTATATCATTCAGGGAGAAATTTTCAAAACCATGCATGCTAACCTCATCAACAGCAAGGTTAACAAGCTGAATAACCATATCATTTTGTGTGGTTTCGGGCGTTTTGGGCAGGAAGTGGCGTCGCAACTCACTGCTCAGAAGATGCCTTTTGTAGTGATCGAGCACGACGCATCCAAGATCGAACTCATCCAGCAGATAGACCCCAATATGCTG
>JAEUUQ010000020.1 GCA_016787505.1 Saprospiraceae bacterium
GCCTTCCTTCAGATTTTCAGTCGCCCGAAACACCCTTGGCTTTGGATATGGGGTTCCCGTCAGTTGGCCCCCTTAGGACTTACTCGATACTTTCGTATCTTGCTCACCTATTAGTGTAGTGCCATGCCCGGCACACCAAAGATTACGTTCCGCTGGAACGTTACGAGATGCCGATTTTGTAATCAAACAGGATGCCTATTTGGCACAGTGGAATAATGAGCGTAAACGTCCCGTAGGGACGATATCTTTGTAGAAAAACAAATACAAAACCTACATGCGTTCCAGCGGAACGGTATCTGATGAACACGTTCCGCTGAAACGTTGCGAGATACCGATTCTGTAACCTGGCAGAACACCTATTTGGCAGAGTGTAATATTGCCCACGGACGTCCCGTAGGGACGATATCTTTGTAGAAAAACAAATACAAAACCCATATGCGTTCCTTAGGAACGGTATCTAAAAATCCAAGTTAGCCTTCCAGCAAAATGGGGCGAAGCATTCCAAATTTACGCTTCATTTGGATTCGGAAACAACTGCTGTATCAACCCCTTCTTGTGCGCTTTCAGGGCCTCGAGTTTTTCACTCTGGGCGGCGATGAGGTTATCGAGTGAGATGAGACATGCGGCGATTTTTTGTTGTTCTTCCAGTTTAGGAAAATGAATGTTAAACCTGAGGAAGTCACTAAAATGAACTCGCCTTTTTTCAATTAATGAGCCAGTTGCTACATCGTCATAGAAAGAAATCATTCCATAACTTTTGAAGTAGAACTCGCAAAATATTGAATCTACAGAATCGTCACAATAAAAGATATTGTAGTATTTTGAAACAGCAACTTTGTTGTTTCCAGCATGCCTTGCGATAGCTCCGAATCTAAGATTCATAGGATTATATGCAAAATCATTAGGACAAACTAATTTATATGCTTCTTCCTCATCTCTAACAAGAAAAGAACGTTCATATCTTTCTGTTTTAGGAGTAATTCCATTCTCGATAGTCAAACTATACAGAGGTAATTTATTTATCGAAAATTGGTTTCTTTCTGTGATAAACTCATTTAATTGTCTAATCTCCCACTTCCCCGCCCCCTCAAACTCCTTAAACCTCAATCTCGGCACCATCTCCCCCTCCGCCGGAAAAAGCTGCTGCATCAACCCTTTTTTGTGGGCCTGCAAGGCCTTGATTTTTTCGCTTTGGGCGGCGATGAGGTCGTCAAGGGAGGTGAGGGTGGCGGCGATTTTTTGTTGTTCAGCCTTGGTTGTTGGAGTTGGCAACTTTATACTGAAAAAGTCATCAGGGCTAATATTCAATAGGCCATCACTTCGTGCTCCACTTGTAATGAATTTTTGTAATTGCTTTCCATGATAGTTGTTATCGAAGTAGCCTTGAAAAAAATCTGCAACGTAATTTCTTTTAAATCGGAAACAGATAAAAGCGTTTGGTGCAGCGGCTTGTTTAAACTCCCTTAACTTATAAATGCAGCCTTGGGGATATCTTTTTGAGTTGCCTTTGTTATATGCAAATTCCCCTTCTTTCAATATAATATAATTTTTATATTGCTCACCTGAAATATCGCGTCCAAACTTTTCTGCTTGTGCAACAAATCCAGACCCTGCAGTAATGCTTACCGTTGTTAGTAACAAGTCACCAACTTTTTCATCAATACGTTCACTGATTTCAGATAATGTTGGTTCCTCCCACTCCCCCGCCTCCCGAAACTCCGGAAAGCGCAGCCTTGGCGTCATCGTATTTTTCTTTTCCTTACTCATAAGCGGATAATCCGGATATTTCACGCCCTTGGGCGCGTTTTTTTAAAAGTGGTACCAGGTCTTCCATCAGGGCCAGTTCCTTTTGGGTGCGGGCTTTCCAGCCCAGTTCCAATGGGGCGAGCAGGTCGCTCAGTTGTTCGCCATCGAAAATCATGCGGTCCATAATGCCGTCCACAAAGGTTTGCAGTGCGGCGGATTCCAAGCCATGTTTTTGAGCGATGTCAGCCAGTTCCCGGGCATGTTTTTCGATTTTAAAGGTTTCGTAGCCTTCCCGTATTTGTTCTTCCGAGAGGCCCTTGCTGAAATCCAGTGCGTTGATATAGGCGGTCATGTCCTCCCGCTCATCCATCAGGTTAGCGCTGCTGCCCAGTAGCTTGATAATTTGCTCCCGGGTCATTTTTTCCTTCGAGGGCTTGCCCTGGGATTTGGCTATCAGCCCCATAATATAGTCGTAGTCGATCAGCGCCGAGGCAAACAGTACGAATTCAAAATCCAGTTGCTGTATGTCAGGCGGGGCGTCGCTGCCTTCTTTTCGTTGTATTTCTTTGAGTTGTTTGGCGGTTTCCAAATACGAACTTCTAAAAGAACGCAATTGGTCTTCGGACAGGACGGATTCAATTTTTTCCTTTTGTTCTTCACTCAGGTCGGTGTATTGGTCGAGCTGGGTTTTCAGGCGCTGCACCTCTTTGAAGCGGTTGATGAACTCAATGCGCGCCTCATCGCCTCTGAGGTTATACACTTCCTGTGGTTCGTTAACCAGATTTTTTTGCGCCATAAATTGCGCCATAGCAGCCACCGCTTTTTCGAATTTTTCAATCACTTTCGGGGCGGGCTCCACGAGCCATATTTCTTTGGCC
The DNA here is from genome assembly GCA_016787505.1 of Saprospiraceae bacterium. Taxonomy (GTDB): domain Bacteria; phylum Bacteroidota; class Bacteroidia; order Chitinophagales; family Saprospiraceae; genus JABWBR01. Next base: position 2,625 of record JAEUUQ010000020.1, read on the forward strand.
TGATCTGACTTTTCGCCTGAAAACAGGGCAATGGCGGCGTCGACTTCGTATTGCTGCTGCCGGAAGTCGAGGATATTGCCGTAAGGCTTGGTATCGTTCAGCACGCGGTTGGTGCGGCTGAATGCCTGAATAAGGCCGTGGTGCCGGAGGTTTTTGTCCACGTACAGCGTGTTCAGGTATTTGGAATCGAAGCCCGTGAGCAGCATGTCCACCACGATGGTTACGTCTATCTTGTTTTTATGCGGGTAGTCGGCATTAGTGTATTTCTGGTCTTTGATGCGCTGTTGCACATCCTGGTAGTACAGGTCGAAGAAGTCAATGCGGTGGTTGGTTCCATACTGCTTGTTATAGTCCGCGATAATGGCTTTCAGCGCCTTTTTCTTTTCATCGGGCGCCACCATGTTGTCGGCTTTTTCCTGCGGCAGGTCTTCCTGAATCTGCAGCACGTCCTTGTTGCCCTCCGCCGGCGGCGAAAATACGCAGGCGACGTTCAGCGGCGCGAAGTTGTCGTCCTCCGCCTGCCGTTTAGCTTGTACCTCCTTGAACAGGTTGTGGTAGCTGATGGCTTCATTGATAGAGGCGGTGGCCAGGATAGCATTAAAGCGGCGGTGGTGCGTAGCGCCGTCGTGTTTGGCGAGTATGGCCTCCACCACGGCCCGTTGGGCGAGCGGCTCGCCGGGTTTGGGCTTGTGGGCGCCCTCGGCCTTGAAATAGTCAATATGAAATTTCAGTACGTTCCTGTCCTCGATGGCATGGGTGATGGTGTAGGCATGCAGTAGTTGTTGGAACACATCTTCGGTCGTCATGTAGGAGCCTTGCTGGCCGTCTACTTTAATATAGGAGGCATTTTTTTCAAAAATGGGCGTACCCGTAAACCCAAACAGTTGGGCGTTTGGAAAAAACTCCTTGATGGCCTTGTGGTTATCCCTAAACTGCGAGCGGTGACATTCGTCGAAGATGAACACGATGCGCTTATTACGCAGGGGGGCTAACCGCTCCTTAAAAGTGGGTTTGCTTTTTTCCGCCTTCCGCTTATTGCTCATGCTGTTTTCATCCAGGGCCAGGCCGAGTTTCTGGATGGTCGTGACGATCACCTTGTTGGCGTAATCCTCCGATAGCAGGCGCTGCACGAGGGTTTCGGTATTGGTATTTTCCTCCACGCAACCTTCCTGGAATTTGTTAAACTCCTGGCGGGTCTGGCGGTCGAGGTCCTTGCGGTCCACCACGAACAGGCATTTTTCGATGTCGGGCTTGTCCTTCAACAGCGTAGAGGCCTTAAACGAAGTGAGCGTTTTGCCGCTGCCCGTGGTATGCCAGATATAGCCGTTGCCCCGGTTCTGGTCGATGCAGTCCACGATGGCCTTCACCGCATAGATTTGATAAGGGCGCATAACCAGCATTTTCTGCTCGGTGGCCACCAGCACCATATACCGGCTAATCATCTGGGCGAGGTTACACTTGCTCAGGAACTTTTCGGCAAACTCGTCGAGGTGGGTGATTTTTTTGTTGCCCTCCCCGGCAAACTGATAGACCGGCAGGAACTGCTCATCGGCGTTGAAGTTGAAATGCTGGTTTTGGTTGTTGGCGAAATAAAAAGTATTGCTGCGGTTGCTGACTATAAAGAGTTGCATGAAACATAACAGCGAATTGGTATAGCCGCTGCCGGGTTCGTTTTTGTAGTCCACGATCTGCTGCATGGCCCGCCGCGGGCTGATATCCAGGCCTTTCAGTTCGATCTGCACCAGGGGAAGGCCGTTTATCAGCAAAATCACATCGTAGCGGTGGTGGCTATTGCTGGTATTCATCCGCAACTGGCTGACGACTTCAAACTCGTTTTTGCACCATTCTTTGATATTAACCAGGGTGTATTGGAGCGGAGTTCCATCCTCCCGCAGGAAAGTATTCTGTTCCCGTAAGAATTTAGAGGCCATGTATGCGTCGGCGGTGATAATTTCATCGCGCAGGCGGTTGAACTCCGAATCTGACAGATTGACGCGGTTCAACGCCTCAAACTTTTTGCGAAAGTTGAGCTCAAGCGCATTTCGATCCCGAATATCAGGCCGATATACATATTTGAGATCGGTTAACTTGTCGATCAGACTTTTTTCAATTTGAACTTCTTTTGTCATTCAATTTTCTCTACACACTTTTAATCATCCAGGAAATACAATTGTTGCAGCTCTTTTTTCAATAATTTTGATTTGATAATCAACTCCGTAGCTTCCAATGCGCCACCTTGTCATTAGCGCTAAAGGCCTCATCCCCAAATATACTTCATTCTCCTGGAACAATCAAAATGCATGTTGTCAAAACGTTTGGATGACTTGGCCAGGCTTGGTACCGTCACAAATAGGGTATTAGGTTGATGTTTTTTGCCCAAAGCTGTCAGGCCTCAGCTGTTATGGGGAGGCTGGGGGGATACTTTTTGCGCAGTCAGACAGCATTACGCTTTCTGAATTTGCGACGTTTAGGAGTAATTTTTGGGAAGCGATTGTTCGCTGTGTTTTTATTTTGATAGATGACTCAGAATTAGTTGATATATAATAAAAAAAGAGCATTAGGCTTGCATTTTTGTACATTACAATAAGACTTAGAAGCACACAAGAAATCCCTCAGAAACTTGCAAGCCAGTATACGGGAAGTTCATTTTTCCTTCCTTCAAGGATAATTTTTCGGGGTTCCTTTAGGAACGTCTGGTTTGTCAGATTGTTATCGCTTATGTTCATGTCCATGCTTACACCGCCTGCTACAATCGTAAAAATAGTACTGTTTGTATTTTGTATCAAATCAGCATTGACCAACCCAGGCAGTTCTTTTGGTAACCCTTTATTGGGTACTAATTGAAGCCTGAAAAATGGTGAAACATCAAAATTAGATTCTTTGATTGCCCCCTGGTATTTCATGGCAAGAAATAAAGCATGTAAGCGGTAAAGGTTTTCAAGTTCACAAAACTTTGAATTCAATAGTACAGCCTGACTAAAATTATTGCTGAACTCTGCCGCAAAAGCTTCTGAGACTGGATCGGACTCTGCATTTTTATCCGTTAGATTGCCTTTTGAGTCCATTTGTTGTTTTTCCGTCAATATAATGACCGGACAATCTTGAATTTTGACTATTCCTGAATCATAAGTAAAGTTTGGATAAGAAACAGCCCCTTCCGGTTTTTTAATATGAAACCAAAATCGAGAAGACAATGAAACTTCTTTGTCAGGTATTGATTTATAGATTTCTATCAGAGATCGAATTCCCGGAATCTTAATGTATCCTTGGGAAACAGCTTTCATTTGATAATCCGCGTAAATCATGATGAAGGCATGATTTGAATAGTTGGGTACGCCTCCCACTACTACTTGCTGACCGCCAATGGCGGAATTCGCGGCGTCAAACTGGTCCTGATAGGAATCATATTTTGAGTGAAAGACCTCTTCTAACTTTTTCATGTTTTCCGGTAAAGGATCTAGCGAACAATAGGGTGCTTGATAAGAATTCCCAAACACACTTTGAAAATTTATCAAAACGTCAAAAAAATTCAAGGGGCGGCGCGAAGGATCGCGTTTCCCAAAGAGAATTATGTCGTGGTTTTCCGGGTCAAGGATATACCCTTCCAGCAATGACATTCCAAAAAGAGTATCCATGCCTGGCGGCGCAGTTTTGGTAGTAGTGAAAGATTCAGCATTGATTAGCCGAGAAAGAGAAATGCATAAATATTCTTCTTCACCTTGTCCAACTACTTGATTAACATTGGTAGAGGTGTTGGACAAAAAGCAAATCCCCAGAAACAATAAGGTAAAAGAAGTAGCAATAATTTTCAAATAAGGATGCTTCATTTTTCACGTTTTTACTGGTGAGGTTTTTTCAATAAATTTTCTTTAAGCTTACTCAGGGAAGGATCTTTTTTAAAAGAAGCGGTGGAATCAGTTGCCATTTTTTCAAACGTAACACCTCCTGGCGGCGGCGGAGGGAACTTATTATTATTTTGTACAACACGAATCTGATCATCATAAATGTCATCTCTTTTAGTAATTGGAGGTTTTGGCTTTTCGATTATTATTTTAGTAGAAGGAATAGAATGAAATTGTTGGGAATTGTCGTTGACATGCCTGTATTTATCATTGGATTCTTTATGTAAAGGGATTTTCACATTCTCGTAATGCAAGCCAACATTTTTCGACATTTCACTATTGTAGAATACCATATCACTAATATAGTATTTGATTTCTTGAAAATCCCTGCCTCGTAAAATACTACCGGTAATGTACTCTCCTCGGCCAAGTGCATTGACGTGCTTGTTAAATGCTCCGGAGGGGCTCAAGATTCGATTATAGTTAACATCGCCGTCGAACCAGGAGAACCAGGAGTGTTTTCGGTGAATCTCAAAAACAGGCATTTCTATAGAAAAAAAGTCAATTTTTTGACCTGCCTTACCCTTTATTTCTAGTTCAGATGGTTCGCCAAAACGAGAAGATGTTGCGAGGTCGGGCGCTTTAAAATAATAAACCTGGTCGATTAGGGCATCACCAAAATCCAAGACTGTTATAGTGCTAGAACTATAACTATTTGTCAGTGAAAACATTGGGGAGTTAATTATTGTGGGTTGGTTGATCACAATTTTGCCAATATGCGGAATGTCCCCTTTTTCTCTTATCAGCGTGCTCAATTTAACTAGAGCTGGATAACCCAAACTTGAGGTTACGAAATTAATTTTTTTGCCCGGATACTTCGCAGTGATTTCTATTATTTTTTTGTATACAATATTTTCAACATAAGACTGAGTATACCCCAGTGGGTTATTTGAATAAAAGGCTATAATTTCAGTTGTATTGTTATGTGCCGCCCAACCACTTCGGGTCCGTTCTATTAGCTTTGGCTGAAACCAAGCTGAACCAGCACCAGGCAGGAAAATGGTGCATTCATATCCAGGAGTATTACAGGAGCCTGTAAAGAGACTGAAGCCCAGCCCTTGCGCATTGGCGTTCACCCAAAATACTAGCAAAATAATAATCCGTGAAATATGCGAAAAATATATAGTAAAATTAATCATGACAAAAATTTGTTAACGAAATTTGATTTAGTTTCATTGTCTCCACTGGCAAATGGTCAGTAAAAGGAGTAGTCGGAATCGATTTTAAGAAAACAAATAACTATGTATTGTTAGTCAACTAAGCCTTGCGCGAATAAGATTTGTGCATTTGCATTTGAAAATGTTTGCTCATTTGGATAAAAGCTATTAGTTCCGAGTACATATGCTTTCACCTTTACTATTACGGCGAACTCATGTTTAGCGAAAACAACAGCCCATACGCACTATTAACGATCTATTTCACTTTGCCATCATGTCACCTCTCTGGATTATGTGTGCCACTGCACCTTTGCTTAGTCGTCTATCGCAGGTTTACCTAGTTGACTAACCAAACCCGCATTGCGTCTTTACTTTGTCAGTATGTTAGAGTGCTAAATTGTCGAAAGGACTTTTATGTAGTCATCCCCCTTCATGCATTCATTATCAGGTCACCTCATCCCGTCTATCTTGCAAATCACTACAATCTGTGTATCAGCCTATAATATACCGCACCTATCCTTTTTGGCTTTTGCATTATGAATTAAAACCCTCCGGCCTTTCAGTCGGATGTCCCCAATAAGTAAATTGGCGACCTATCGAACCTCTACCCGGTATACTATTGTATGCCAATATACAAAAGATGTTTTTGATTGTCAATAGCTGCGAGAAATTTTGCGCACACGCTTGCCCAGCAAGACCGCGTGATCCAGATTATGAAGAAGATGTTGGATGCGACGAATTCGGCGAAGTATCGGGCGATAAAGTGATGTGCTGATGTGCTAATTTGCTGATCCCGAACTTCGCCCGGTACAAGTTGTACTGATGAAGATATCCGTATATACACTTCGTGATTACTGTTTATACCTTACCCGACAACGTTTTTTGCGTGCGATAAAAACCATCAAGCAACTTCTCTATCAGTTGGTCTAACCGCGCATTGTTGTCCTCAACTCATTGCCTGACGTCGTCTTGTAAAGTAATCTTTACTTCGGTTTTATATTTATATTGAGTTGGATTATCTTCCCTAACCCAGTCGCCTTCAAATTCTTCGTCATACACAATGTCATCATCATTATAGTAGATCGCAGCTTCGGGTACTACTATCCCTCCTCTGGACAGTTTCATAACATCCAATGCCTCTACTTTTATCCGATCAAAGTCAATCGAATAATTACGTACTGATTCACCTGCTTCTAGTTTTTGCAGGGCTTCCGAAACTGATATTTTATGCTGCGTCATCTTCCTTGCTTTGGAGATTTGTCGTTCAATCAAACATCCAACATTAAACATCCAGCATCAATAATCACCCTCCCACCAATGCCTTCACCGCCGCCCCCGGCTGTATCAACTTCCCCGTCTCCTTGGTATTCCGGGTATTCTTGCCGGTGTCGCGCAGGATGCGGTAGGCTTCTTTGGTAGTCAGCGAGGGCTTGAGGCTTTTCATCAGGCCGACCAGGCCGGCTACGTAGGGGGTGGCCATCGAAGTGCCGTTGTAGGCTTCGTATTTGCTACCGGGGATGGTGGAATAGATATTCACGCCGGGGGCGGCCAGCCCCATATCGATATTGTTGACGTAGTTGGAGAAAACGGCGCGGTTGAGTTCGGAGTCGATGGCGCTGACGCAGATGACGCCGGGGGTGTTAGCCGGGGAAAACTCGTTGGCGTTGCGGTTGGCGTTGCCGGCGGCGGCGACTACGATGACACCTTTGTCGTTGGCGTATTTCAGGGCTTTTTCGTAGGCTTTCTGGCGACTCTGGTTGCTGCGGCCGCCCAGCGACAGGGAGATGACGTCTACCCTATTGTCGGCGGCTTCGATGATGCCGGCGATGATGGTCTGCTGGGTGCCCATGCCGGAGGCGTTGAGGACTTTGATGCTGGAGATGCTCACGAAGTTGTTGTCGCGCGAAAAGGAGGCCACCCCTACCCCATTATTTGATACTGCGCCGGCGATGCCCGCACAGTGGGTGCCGTGGCCTTTGGGGTCGTTGTCGTAGGTGGTTTTGACGGAGGTGTAGTTGCCTCGCAAGTCTTCGTGCTGGGCGTCCACGCCGGTATCAAGGATGGCGATGCGGGCTTTTTTGGCGGGTTTGGCTTTGGCTAATTCGGTGTAGAGCTGGTCGACCGACATGGCGTCGAAACCCCAGAGGTGGGTCACGCCGGGGTCGTTGATGCCGAAACGTTTGTTGATTTCGGGTAATTGTTTGGCAGGTAGCGGCGCTACGTTGATCTGCTCGTTTTCTTCGAGCCATTCTACGCCTTTCAGGCGGTTGATTGCCTTTTTGATTTTGCCGATTTTGCTTTCCTGGTCTTGCGGCACGTCGATAACGTAGTAATCGTCGAGGTCGGTGGCGGCGGCATCCAAGGGTTGGAAGGCGCGGCGGTAGGTGACGCCGTATTTATCGGCAATCGCGTCGAGCAGACTTGCATCGGCGCCTTCGCGCAATTCGACGAGCAGTTCGCCCTGGCTATCGAGGGCGACGTCGCTTACTGCACTGTCGCGCTGCGTCCAACCCTGGCGGGCCTGGTACCAGGTAAGCGAGGCGATAACGACGGTAATAGCTATAAAAAACCACTGCCGGAAGCGCACCAGCCATTGGAAACAGAGTCCGGCCGCACTCAGCAGTACTATATCGCGCACCATGTGGGATAGGCGGAACGAAAAGCTTTCGGGGCCTATGAGTCCGTCGAGGAAATACAAGGCAAACGAGGCAAAGAACAGGTTGCGGAATACCGTGTCCCAGGGCTTCTTCTCGCGGTTGTAGAACCACAGGGAAAGCATGAGGGCGCTGGTGAGGTAGCTTAGGATAGTGATCATAATGGCTGGTTTTTTACAAGTATTATAACGCAAATTAGGGGATTTAGGGTTTGGGTTGATCTTTTATTCGTCTAAAATCGTTGTATTAGCGATCAAAGGAATATTTTACCACAGAGTTAAACGGAGTTTCACAGAGTCCCACAGAGTAAATTAAAAAACTCTGTGTCACTCCGTTTTACTCCGTTTAACTCTGTGGTGAAAAAAAAACCATGCCCATATGTAACCCACATTACAGATCGACATTCAAAGGAATCCTTATTTTTGCCCCGTTAAAGCAAAAAACATTATGGCAGAACAACTCAAATGTCTTATTATCGGCTCCGGCCCGGCCGGCTACACAGCCGCTATATATGCAGCCCGCGCTAATATGCATCCGGTTTTGTACACCGGCAAAGACCCCGGCGGGCAATTAATTATCACAACCGACGTAGAAAACTATCCGGGTTATCCCGATGGCATCCTCGGCCCTGAGATGATGGAAGATTTCAGGAAGCAGGCGGAGCGCTTCGGCACGGATGTGCGCTATGAACTGATCGAAAAGGTGGATTTTACGGGCCCGGTACACAAAGCCTGGACGGATACCGGCCACGAGCTACACGCACATACGGTGATCATCGCTACCGGCGCCAGCGCCAAATGGCTGGGTTTGGAATCAGAGAAGCGCCTCACCAACAAAGGCGTGTCGGCCTGCGCGGTGTGCGACGGGTTCTTTTTCCGTGGGAAAGAAGTAGCAGTTGTCGGCGGCGGTGATACGGCTGCCGAAGAAGCCTCTTACCTGGCCAAATTATGCCCAAAAGTGCACCTGCTGGTGCGCCGCGACGAGCTACGCGCTTCCAAGATCATGCAGGAGCGGGTAATGAAAACCCCCAATATCGAAGTGCACTGGAATACCGAGGCCGTGGAAGTACTCGGCGACGAGGCCGTGACCGGTCTTCGCGTAAAGCAAAACAAAACCGGTGAAGAAAGCATATTGCCCGTGCAGGGCTTTTTCGTAGCCATCGGCCACAAACCCAACACGGATATTTTCAAAGGCTGGCTCGATATGGACGAAACGGGTTACCTGATCACCAAACCCGGTCGTACCCTCACCAACATAGAAGGCGTATTTGCCAGCGGCGACGCCCAGGATAACGTGTACCGCCAGGCGGTGACCGCTGCCGGCACCGGCTGCATGGCCGCTCTGGATGCGGAGCGCTATCTCGTAGAAAAAGGCATCGAATAAGGCATGGCCCAGCGACGACTGCCAGCCGAGTGGGAGCCGCAAAGCGCGGTGCAATTCACTTTTCCCCACGCCGATTCCGATTGGGCGGAGAGTCTGGAGGAGGTTATTCCCTGTTTTGTGGAATGTATCACCCAGGTGAGTCGCTTTGAAAAAGTAGTTGTCGTTTGTGCAGATGTCGACAAAACTAGGGCTTTAATACAAAATGCCAGGCAGGATAATCTCAGACTAGTGGCTCTTCCCAGCAACGACACCTGGGCGCGCGACCACGGCGCCATCACGGTTGAAGAAAACGGCCAGCCCGTTTTGCTCGACTTTATGTTCAACGGCTGGGGGCTGAAATTCGCAGCCGATAAAGACAACCTGATCACGGCCGGCTTGTGGCAAAAAGGCTTTTTTGGCGATACGCCCCTGCGCAAAGGCGGTCTCGTACTGGAGGGCGGCGGCATCGAAAGCGATGGGCAGGGAAATCTGCTGACCACTGCTGAATGCCTGCTATCGCCCAACCGCAACCCGCATTTATCGCAAGAAGAAATAGAGAACCGGCTTCGACAGTTGTTTGGCGTAAACCGCATCTTGTGGCTGCACCACGGTTATCTCGCCGGCGACGATACCGATTCGCATATCGATACGCTGGCCCGGTTTTGTAGTGTGGATACGATCGCTTACGCGAAATGTACGGATGCTTTGGACGAGCACTATGGAGAATTAGCTAAAATGGAAGCGGAATTGCAGCAAATGCCTTACAAGCTGGTCCCATTGCCCTGGCCCGATGCTTGTTATGCGGATGACGGCCATCGTTTGCCGGCTACGTATGCTAATTTTTTGATTATCAATAGAGCTGTGTTGGTTCCGACTTATGGTGTGGCGCAGGATGGGGAGGCGTTGGGTGTTTTGCAGGGCTGTTTTCCGGATCGGGAGATTATTGGTATTAATTGCCGGGCGTTGATAGAGCAGCATGGGTCGTTGCATTGTATTTCGATGCAATTCCCGGAGGGGGTGGTTGATTAGGCACTTTTTATTTACCACGGAGTCTCACAGAGTTTACACGGAGTTCCACAGAGCTAGATTTTGACTCCGTGTAACTCCGTGTAAACTCTGTGAGTCTCTGTGGTTAAAAAATTCACACATGCAAAAGCTAAAAATCGGAATCGTACAACAAAGCTGCACCGAAAACCGGCGGGCCAACGTACAAAAAAGCATCGCCGGCATTCGGGCCTGCGCGGCGCAGGGCGCCCAGCTCGTCGTACTGCAGGAGCTGCACACCGGCGTTTACTTTTGCCAGGCGGAAGATGCCGACCGCTTCGACATGGCGGAGTCCATCCCCGGGCCTTCTACCGAAGAATTTGGCCAAATAGCCAGGGAGTTGGGCATCGTGCTGGTGACCTCGCTATTTGAACGAAGAGCCCCCGGCATCTACCATAATACGGCGGTGGTATTGGAAAAAGACGGCAGCATAGCCGGCAAGTACCGCAAAATGCACATCCCCGACGACCCGGCATACTACGAAAAATTCTATTTCACGCCTGGTGATCTGGGTTTTACGCCTATAGCAACCTCTGTTGGCAAACTCGGCATCCTGGTATGCTGGGATCAGTGGTACCCTGAGGCGGCGCGGCTGATGGCCATGGCCGGCGCGGAGGTGTTGATCTACCCTACCGCCATCGGTTGGGCCTCCAGCGACGAAAAGGCGGAGCAAGACCGGCAGTTTGGGGCCTGGCAGACCATACAGCGGGGCCACGCGGTGGCCAACGGCTTGCCGGTGGTTTCGGTGAATCGCACCGGCTTTGAACCCGATTGGACCGGCGCTACCGACGGTATAAATTTTTGGGGGCAGAGTTTTGTGGCGGGGCCGCAGGGAGAGATCCTCTTTGAGGCGCCGGCGCATGAAGAGGTGAATGCCGTCATTGAAATAGACCTGGCCCGCACGGAGAAGGTGAGGCGTATGTGGCCTTTTTTCCGCGACAGACGGGTCGAGGAGTTCGGAGGATTGACGCGGAGGTACGGGGACTGACTTTACGACTGTAAGACTTTACGACTTTACGACTTTACGACTATACGAATTTAGGAATTTCACGTATCTTGTACGTTTATGTTCGAGTCGTACAGTCGTACAGTCGTACAGTCGTACAGTCGTACAGTCGTACAGTCGTACAGTCGTACAGTCGTACAGTCGTACAGTCGTACAGTCGTACAGTCGTACAGTCGTACAGTCGTACAGTCGTCTACTCCTGTTCCTCCATCCACAATTTTACCCTGAAAAGGGCCATAATCGACAGGGCGTCTGTGATACGGCCGTCGAGGACCATAGCGAAGGCTTCTGAGAATTTCACCTTTCTTACTGTAATATCTTCCGTGTCTTCGGGCTGAGAATCGCCGAAGCTGAGATCCTGGGCGAGGAAAACCGTGCCGGCTTCGTCGGTCACGGAATTGGAGGTATGAAAATCGAGTAGTTTCGTCCATTTTTGGGCGCTGATGCCGGTTTCTTCCAGCAATTCCCGTTTGGCGGTGTCTAGCGGGGAGGTGCCCAAGGGGCAGCCGCCTTCGGGGATTTCCCAGCTGTATTGGTCGAGGGTATAGCGATATTGGCCTACCAGCCAGGTATAGCCTTCCTCGTCGAGCGGTACTACGCCGATGGCCAGGTTGTGGAAATGCACGACGCCGTATATGCCGGGATTGCCGGCGGGGTTTATCACCTGGCGATGTGTGACGTGTATCCAGGGATTGCGGTATACCTCTTGATTGTCAATTGTTTGCCAGGGATTTTCCATATTGTCAATTTTTTAATACCTACAACTTACAACCTACAACCAAATTTCTACAAATACCCTTTTATGGCGTAAGCCACACAGCCCACCCACTCTTTGATAAGCAATTCCCAGCGGTAAAAGCAAAGTTTTTCGGGAAACAGCCAAAATTCGGGGTCAAGGCGGTCATTTTCGCTGATAAAATCGACCGGATAGGCGTCGGGCTTGATACCCACTTTATCAAAACAACCTTTCGCCCTTTGCATATTCCAGGCGGAAGTAATGAGCAGGCAGGAAGCGCCGGGGTATTCGGCGTCGAGTATTTTTTTTGAAAAAAGGGCGGTCTCCCAGGTATTGCGGGAATCCGGTTCGATGATAATATCGGAGGGGGGGAAGCCTAGTTGCAAAAGAAAGGCTTTCACCTCTTCCGCTTCGGAGTAAGCCTGGTTGTACAAATTGCCCGACCCGCCGCTGAGCATGATCTTTTTGATTTTTCCCCTGCGGTATAACTCCAGCGCATTGGCAAAGCGGTTGCCCCGCTCGCTCAGATTGTGCAAACCGTGGCTTTCGGAAAGGCTGGAATTGGAATAACCGCCGAGCAAAATGCCGATATCGTAGGGTTGGGTTATAGATTCTACTTGTATGCCATTGGGTTCCCACCACTTATACACCTGGTTACAAATAAAGTGGTTGCTAAAAAAGAAAAACAAACCGACTGTAGTGTATAAACTGCGCCTGCGCCATTTTTCATTTTTAATAAAAACAGCCCCCAGCAAAGCAATAGCTATCCAGGTAATCGGTTTGATGAGAAAAACCAACACCTTCGACAGGATAAAGAACATGATAATACCTGTTTAGGTTGTAAGTTGTAAGTTGTAGGTTCCAAAAGGGATAAACCCTCATAAACGATAGACATTATTGATTTACATGCCAAAAGGCCCGGGACCTTCGAGTAGCTTCCCAAGAAAATAATTGAGCATAAACGGTTTAAAAAGTATGAATGTGAGGAGCGTAAACACCACGCCATACACTGCACCCCAAAAGTGCTCGTAGTGGCCGATATGGTCGGTGCCGCGTTTATCCATGTACGAAGAATACCAGAGATAAGCCACGCCAAAAATCAGCGCAGGTAGCGGGGGAAACAAAAACCACTGCCAGGGATCGAGGATGATATACAAAAAAACAAGTGCGGAAGTCGCCCCCGAGGCGCCCAGCGCAGCATAACCGTAATTATCCTGGTGGCGAATATAGGAGGGGAAAGAAGCTACCACGACAGCGCTCATATAAAAAAACAGAAAAATCAGTCGCCCGTATAGCGGCCCGAACAGTGAGCCGAAGACGCTTTCCGCCACCTCGCCGAATTGGTACAACACAAACATATTGATCAACAGATGCCCCCAATCGGCGTGGATAAACCCGCTGGTAAGGAAGCGATACCACTGCCCCGAGCGTTTCATCGTGGCGGGCGCAAAGAGCAACTTAGCCCTCATTTCGGGGTTGCTGAACGACTGCATAGAAATAAGCGCAGTCATAATTACGAGCACAAGGGTCATACTCATAGTTCTACGGATTGGGTGCAAAAAATAGCCGCTCAGGCATTGTGATAAGGTTCATTGCGCAATATACTCATCGCGCGGTAAAGTTGTTCCAATAAAAACAAACGCACCATCTGATGCGAGAAAGTCATTTTAGACAGCGCCAGCTTAGCCTGGGCTTTGGCGTATACCTCATCGGAAAAGCCATAAGCGCCTCCTACCAATAAAACCAGGCGTTTTGCCGACATCATCAGCCATTGGTCGAGCTGTTGGGCCAGTTGTTCTGAAGTATAGTGCTGTCCTTTTTCATCGAGCAGAATCAAAAAATCGTCTTTTTTCAGCCGGCTTATTACCATTTCGCCTTCCTTATCTTTAAGTTGGAGGGCTGACAAAACGCCTGCGTTTTTTATATCCGGCAGCACCTGTATTTCAAAAGGCAGGTATTTTTTAACCCGCTTTTCATATAATTCGATGCCTTCTTCGAGGTAACGCGCGTTAGTTTTTCCTATGACCCACATTTCCAGTTTCATAGTCTTATTCGGGTTGAGATAGGGCGTATAATTCCTCGATCAGGGTATGGCGTTCGGGATAAGCCTTTGTAAACTCCTCGACGAGCATATTAGCAATTTCCGTGCCTCCGATAGCAATCACGTGTTCGATCAATTGGCGGATATTCCGGGAGGTTTTTCGGCCCAGGTGGTCTTTCAGGTATAGATGAAGCCATTCTTTGTACATCGACTTCACCTCAGCAGCGTAATCTGGAAGGAGTAGATGGTCAAACTCCTGGAGCAATTCGAGGGATCGGTTGCGGCGCAGCAATTCAAGCAAGAGGTCGAGCTGGCGGGCATCGGCATAACAAAAAGCCAGGGCAGCTTGTTTGCGGGCGCCTTCGGGCCAATCGCCGATTTCCTGCAGTAGCGACAACCTCACTTGCGGCCAGGTGATGCCTGCTGCGTTTTTTGCCTGTTCCAGGTAGCGCTTATCGGCGCTATCCAGGAAAACCCGGGAAGCCCAGCGGATGATATCAGGCATATTGTTTTCGGTGACCGCCACTTCCAGCAGCACCTTTTCCATATCGAGGCGCTTGAGGGGGTCGTCAAACCTTTTTAGCGCCTGTAGTGCGATTTGCTTTACGCGGCGATAGTTTTTTTCCTGGCGGCCTTTGGCCAGCGCGAAATACAGAATATCGGCGGCATCCAGCGAGTGGCTGTGCAAAAGCTGGTCGATATCGTCGAGTCGGCCGGCTTTATCGAGCAGATCGAGTTTGGCCAGGATTAGGTGCGATAAATCCCTTTTCTCCCAGTAATATCGGTCTAAAAGCTCGTCAAAATAAGCCAGCAAAATCGTAAATCGCGATTCGTTATTGGCCATTTGCAGCAAAAGGGAGAAAAAGTACTTATCGATAGCCGTATTTCTGTATACGAGTTTTTTGCTCTCTTCGAGGCAATACTCCCAGGCCCGGTCGGCAAGATCGGGCGGTAGTGGCAGGTCAAGCAAGCGTTTGAGGAGCTTAAAGAGATGCGTCAGGTGCGGTTGTATCAACTCGCCGTGCTCCGTTTTTCGCAGCACGGGCGTGACTTTTTCCACCATACGCTGGGCGAGTTCGAAAGCTTCAGCATACCATTGTTTGGCGAGCAGTTCGTCGAGCCGTTGATGGAGGTTGGCAAGTACCTTTTCAATTTTCTGTATACCCCTGCGGGTAAACGTGCGGTCGGGGCGCCGGGCATCGGAGATTGCGCTGTCCAGCAATTCGGCATATTTTTCGCCGTCGCTGCCGGCGTCTACTTCTGAAGCAAACCTGGCTTTTATGGCAATCGTGAAATGGCGGTTATGGCGGGCATAAGCTTTGAGGAAATCGAGTAATTCCTTTTTTTCTATTTGCTCCAGAATCGTAGCAATAGTCAATTTACCCGTTTTTTGCTTCGGCGACGGGGCTTGCTGAAGACTTTTGTCTGCCAATTGCCTCCGCAGCCGAAGCAAAACCGCCCCTAGGTGTTCGCAAACGCCTTTATCGCGAAAAGCGGCACAATCGCAGGAAGCGGCAGTGACTTTGCGCGGCGTGATCTTCACCTCCACCTCGTATAGGCGGTCGGTTTCGACGGCAGCCACCCAAAGGTGTTTATCTATTTCTTCAAGGCGCAATATGCGGTTTTCGTCGAGCAGCAGTTCGCTGCGCAGCAAATCCGTTTCGGGGAAAACGCGCTCTATGTCCGCCAGCAAAAAATTCATTCAAAAGGCATTACTGAATAATAGGCTCGCCAATATAAACCTTAATCGCCGGTGATAGTTTGATACGGATTTTGACGATTAATGGTTCCTTCAGCGTGGCATAAATTTTACGGTGAAGCGCATATGTCGTTTTTATCGTAGTAAACACAGAAGTAATGGCTGCACTGGAGCGGTTTTCATCCAAAATTTTCTGCACATATTCGGTCGTAAACTGCTCGTGTTTGCCTTTGAGTTCTACTTCCAACGAAGGGCTGATGGCTACTCCCAGGGCCAGACTTGTAATTTCAAGGCCGTACACCTCTAGTTTGGGAAAAACCTGAAGCCAGTCATCGATAAGTTGGTAGCTTTTTTCTTTGGCATTATCGCCCAAAGAGCCGGCCTGCTCGCGAAGCGTATCGGAGGCTTCCTGCACTGCGCGAAGAATTTTATCAAACATGGCTATTGCTTAAATTTGATTTCACCGTCGAGTTTGGCTTTGCCTTCCATCAATTCAAGTAAGGAATGTGTGACCGTAACCGTGCTTCCGTCCACTTCGGCATTAGAAAAAGAAGC
>JAEUUQ010000049.1 GCA_016787505.1 Saprospiraceae bacterium
CGCATTGCGACTCAAAGAAGAAGTCTTTTTTACCCTGCTCGGCATATCGTTGATAATAGCCGCATTGGCTATGTGGTGGCAGGCGTCGGCATTAAGCCGAGAAGTGGATGATAACAGCACCACTGCATATCGGCCCTGGCATAATGCCGTATTGGGCGGCGGCATTGGTTTTTTATCGGGACTACTGGGCATCGGCGGCGGCATTTTTCTGGCGCCCATGCTTCATCTGCTGCGCTGGGACAATCCAAAAACAATTGCCGCTACCGCCAGTTTTTATATATTGGTAAATTCTATCAGCGGCATCCTGGGGCAATTGACAGGCCCCAAGGCCAACATAAACTGGACTTATACGGTTTTCTTAATGGGAGCTGTATTTTTTGGAGGTCTGCTTGGCTCTCAAATGGGCGCCGTATGGTGGAAGGCCTCGACCGTAAAAAAAGTAACTGCTGTGCTGGTCGCATATATCGGTTTTCAAATCTTGTTTTAAATCATGAGTCTATCCATTCTCACTTTTGGTATTGCAAAAGATATTACCGGATCGGCTGTGTTGGAATGGCCTAATGATAAGCCTTTAACAGTGGGTGAGTTGCAAGTCCAACTGTTGAACCGCTTCCCGGCATTCCGTTCGCTGGCTTCTCTGCGGCTGGCCGTGAATAAATCCTATGCCGGCCCTGATACGCCATTGCATCCGGGAGACGAGATAGCCCTCATCCCGCCCGTTGCCGGCGGATAAAAAACCGCGCACGATGTTCGACATCCAGCTCAGCGAATTGCCTTTGAATCCTGATATTTGCACGGCTTTCTGCGAAGACGCTGCTGCGGGAGGAACCGTTGTTTTTATTGGTACCGTGCGCAACCAAACCGCCGGCAAAACAGTATTGTACCTCGATTTTGAAGCCTACGCCCCCATGGCTATCGCCGAAATGACCCGCCTGGCCGAAGAAGCCCACCAACACTGGGGCGCGCTAAAAGTCTCCATCCATCACCGCACCGGTAGAGTAGATATCAACGGCATCGCCGTAGTGATTGCCGTAGCCACTCCCCACCGCCAGGCAGCTTTCGAGGCTTGCCGGTTTATCATCGATACCCTCAAGCAAACCGTGCCGATCTGGAAAAAAGAAGTTTTTGAAGACGGCGAAGTATGGGTGGCCGCGCATCCCTAGTTTCCCCGTTGAAAAATGTCATTGACTACATTGGAAAAACAGTCGATATTATGGGGTAAATGACAATATTACCATTATGAAATCGATTGTAGTTGGTGTGCTATTAATTGTTTTGACGCTAAATTTTTCGATTGCTTTTTCCCAAAAAAGTGAGCGCGAAAAAATTTATAAAACGTGGGTAAAAACATATTCTTCAAGAGAAGGAATAAAAGGTATTCTTATTGAAACTAAAGATACTTCTATACTCATTGCACAATCGATTCATGATCTTTTAAACACTACAAGTGAAATAAGCGTATCAGATATTGACAAGCTGCAATTTCGCAGAAAAGGCCGTGCGGGCAAAGGAGCGCTAATCGGTGCGGCAAGTGGATTGTCAACGGGCGCAATCATTGGTTTTGCAGTGGGGAGGAGAGGCGATCAGGATTTTAAATCCTCGGAAAAAGCTGTAGGATTTGGAATTGCCCTCGCCATTCCCGGTTCGATTATCGGCGCTATTATCGGCAGTATTAAAGTAAAAATACCCATCAAAGGAAATATTCAAAATTATCAGCTCCAGAAAAAAAAATTAGCGCCTTACATCTATGCTAAATAAAAAGTGTAATAATAAGGATCGATTGAGTATTAAACGTTGAAGGATTATTCAAAAAACAAAAAACAAACAGCCATGCCAGTCTACACTGAAGAAATCAAAAAGTACGACGTAGCATATTACGGCGGCGGAAAAAACGCCAACAATTACCCTTATCGCGCCATTATCGGATTGAGACGCGACGATGGCAGCCTGATCGGCGCCGCCTATTTTCACCGCAAGCCGGATACAATGCCTAATACCGACAGCCGAGGGGCAAACGGTTATGTGTACATACATTACACATGGGAAGATTACCCCCACGTGCTCGACATTTTGCGCAATGAAAAACCGACAATTTCGCGTTATGTCGACGGCTGGGAATTGACTTCAATCAATACCAATCTGGAACCCGCAGGCGAGGGAGAGATATAATTATTTACTGCCTCCGGTTTTTTCCAGCAGGCGCACCTCTTTAATTACTATGGCGTGGGATAGGGCCTTGCACATATCGTAAATCGTAAGGGCTGCGATAGTGGCTCCGGTGAGGGCTTCCATTTCCACGCCGGTTTTGCCGTGCAGGCTGGCTTTGCAGGTTATGACCACCTCAAGGTTTTGCACGCGGATATCGATTTTGCAGTCTTCGAGCCCGAGCGGGTGGCATAGTGGGATTAGTTCGCCCGTTTTTTTGGCGGCCATGATACCGGCGATAATAGCCGTCTGGAACACGGGCCCTTTTTTGGTGTGCAATTCATCGCCGACCAATAATGAGATGATCTCCTCGTTGAGCGTCACGGTGCTTTGGGCCGTGGCAGTGCGAAACGTCACGGGTTTTTCGCCCACATTTACCATAGTGGGGCGGTCTTCGTCGTCGAGGTGGGTGAGGTTTTTCATTGCTGTTATTGGTTGTAGGTTGTAGGTTGTGGGTTGTAGGTTGTAAGCCAAACCTACAACCTACAACTTACAACTGCCTTATCCGCCAATTGTTGACATACTTTCATTCACAGGCAAACCCAAGCGGTTTTGTTCGGCTTCGTAGCCGTCGCGGCTGCGGTGTGAGGCGGCATTTACGATGGCGTCGCGCACCTGTTCGTCGGTGGCGCCGTTGCGAAGCAAGTCTTTTATGTTGAAAACGCCGTTGTCGTACAGACAGGTTTTGAGCACTCCTTGCGGTGTGAGGCGAAGGCGGTTGCAAGTGCCGCAAAAGCTGCGCGTATAAGCGGCTATAATGCCCAGTCGCCCCTGAAGGCCCGGCGCCGAATAATTCATCGAGGTAGAATGGGGCGGATCGGGTAGTTTTTCGAGTGCGGGAAAGGCGCTACGCAGCGTGTCGATAATCTTCTTAAAATTCCACTCCCACTGCTGGTGGTGGTCGCCGGCGCCGTTAAAGGGCATTTCTTCGATAAATCGCACATCTACAGGATATTGGGCAGTCAGTTGGGCCATCGGAATAATATCTTCCGTATTGACACCCTGCATCACCACCATATTGATTTTCAAATGGATACCTCGCTCCAGCAGCGCGTGGAAGGTTTGCATCACTTTATCGTATTCATCACGGCGGGAGACCTGAAAAAATCGGTCTTTATCGAGGGTGTCCAGACTAAGATTCACCGTTTTTACGCCGAGTTTTACCAGGTCGTCAATGTATCGATAAGTGAGCGTGCCGTTGGTGGTGAGGTTCAGCTGTTTGATATTGGGGATGTCTCGCAAATGATACATAAAAGCTACGATATCATTGCGCACAAAAGGCTCGCCGCCGGTAATACGCACCTTATCGACGCCCAGTCCGGCCATGATGCGCACGATACGCACCATTTCCTCATAGGTCATCAACTCTGCTTTGGGTAAATAAGTAATACCCTCCTCCGGCATGCAATAAAAGCAACGCAGGTTGCAGCGGTCGGTAACGGCCAGCCGCAGGTAGTTGACCACTCTGCCGTGGTTGTCGATCAGGTGTGGAGCCATGGTAATGGCAAATATACAACGAAATATGTTGTCGGTTGTCGGTTGTCGGTTGTCCGTTTTTTTAACTGATAACTGACAACCGACAACCGAGAACTACTTAACTTTGGAAGTCATCATCAGCATATTCAGGGCGCGTTTGGCTTTGTCGCGTTGCTCGGGGGTGCCGAGTTGCATGAGTCCATCCCAGGTTTGGAAGCTCATCGACCTGGCCACCTGTTTGCGGAATTCCTGCTCGACAGAAGAAACTCTTTCTCTGGAGGTGTTTTTACCTGCTACCGTTATTGCCTTTTTAGCAGATTCGCGTTTAACAGCGCTTACTTTTTTGGTAGTGGTTCTCGACTCGATCACAGGCGCCTTTGAACGGCTGCGCGAAACGAAGCGTTTGTCCAGGTCGAATTTGCTGATGATTTTATTCATACTCCAGCCGTAATCGTAATTGCGCAGGGCTTCCTTCATAGGCATCACGCGTTCGCCGGCGTGGTCGCGGGCTATAGCCCTCAACTCCGACTTCGAGAAATCACCGGTATAGGCGTCGATGATCACTGCGGCCATGAGCACCTCGGGTTTGAGGGTATACTGGGCCGACATATCTTTT
>JAEUUQ010000085.1 GCA_016787505.1 Saprospiraceae bacterium
TCGCAACGGCTGGATTGACTACGTGATCCCCCAGATTTACTGGAATATTGGTTATTCGCCCGCCGACCACGCCACTCTCCTCAACTGGTGGAGTGCGGTGGTACAGGATTGCCACCTGTATATCGGCCATGCCGCCTACAAAGTGGGCAACAATGCAGAACCCGCCTGGAACGACCCCGGCGAAATACCCCGCCAGATCAGGCTCAACCGCCGCACCGCCAAATGCCTGGGCAGCGCCTACTTCCGCTCGCAGTCAGTACTGCTCAACCCACTCGCACTAGTAGATTCGCTCGCGCTTTATTACGCCCCCAAAGCGCTGATTCCGGAAATGCCCGCACTCGAACAACCCCTCGCTAATACGCCCAAACTACAAACCATCTGGCCTCAAAAAGGAAAGGTAAAACTGAAGTGGAAAGCCGACAAAGTCGACAAAACTCACCCCCCGCGCTATTATGTCATCTATCGCTTCGATGGCGATTATGCCGGCAATTTTGACGACCCACGCAATATCCTGGCAGTAACTCCGATGGGCGCACAATCGCGTAAACAAAAATTTATCGACGACTCGGCACAGGCAGGTCTTTTTTATACCTACGCCGTCACAGCCGTCAACAGACAACACACCGAAAGCAAACCCAGCAAACCCCGGGCGATCCTGAAAAAACCACAGGGCCTGCGCTGGGCAAGGCTGGGAACGCCGCCGGGAGAGAGGGAGAGAGGGAGAGAGGGGGAGAGGGAGAGATTGTAGGGTTTTAGACTCAATGGCTGAATATGATTACTCGAACTATTTTTTTGTGCCTCATTATTGCCGGCATATTTTCTTGCAGACAGGAGGCGGCACAAGAAGTGTCTGCCCCTGAAAAACACCGCCCGCGCTGGCATTTCACGCCGCCGTCCATGTGGATGAACGATCCCAACGGCATGGTGTATTACGAGGGCGAATATCACCTCTTTTACCAGCACTATCCCGACGGTAGCGTTTGGGGGCCTATGCATTGGGGCCATGCCATTAGCCGCGACCTGGTTAACTGGCAACACCAACCCATTGCCCTGTATCCCGATTCGCTGGGTTATATTTTTTCGGGCAGTGCCGTTGTCGACTGGAATAACACCAGCGGCTTCGGCCACGACAATACCCTGCCTATAGTGGCCATATTTACTTATCACAACATGGCCGGAGAAAAAGCGGGGCGCAATGATTTCCAAACACAGGGCATCGCCTATAGTCTGGATAAGGGCCGCACCTGGACCAAATACGCCGGCAATCCGGTATTGTCCAATCCGGGCATTCGCGATTTACGCGATCCCAAGGTGATCTGGCACGATGCCACACACCAGTGGGTGATGACATTAGCCGCCGGCGACCATGTGCGGTTTTATACTTCACCCGACCTTAAAGAATGGTCATATGCCAGTTCTTTTGGCAAAAACCAAGGCTCCCACAGGGGCGTATGGGAATGCCCCGACTTGTTCTCCATAAGCCCTGAAGGAGAGGAATTGCGACAGTGGGTACTATTGGTGAGCATTAACCCGGGAGCCCCAAATGGAGGCTCGGGAACGCAATATTTCGTAGGGCAGTTTGACGGGCAGGAATTTGTGCTTGATCCGGCTCAAGATCCCGGCGTTTACAACTGGATAGACCTGGGGCGTGACAACTATGCCGGCGTTACCTGGTCTGATATTTCGCTGAAAGACGGTCGCCGGATATTTATGGGCTGGATGAGCAACTGGCAATATGCCCAGGTAGTGCCCACTACAAGTTGGAGAAGCGCTATGACTTTGCCCCGCGAGCTTCAGTTGAAAAAAAGCCCGCGAGGCTGGAGGCTCTGGTCTCGCCCCGTCGAAGAATTAAAAATGTTGCGCGATAGCAGTTTTACCTTATCACCACAAAGCCTTACAGGAAAAATACAATTGGACGAAATACTGGGATTTCCCCCTACGCTGCTTGAAGTTCTTTTAGAGGTAGAAATAGGGAATAACTCACAATCCGTATTCGGACTGGAATGGCACAACGACGCGGGCGAAAGCTATCGTGTGGGGTTTGACGCCCCTCTCGGCCTTTTTTTTAGCGATCGCACCCGAGCCGGCAAAAACGATTTTTCTTCCGACTTTGCCAATGCAATCCACTACGCTTCGCGTCAGGTTGAAGGAAAAATTGTCAAACTACACGTATTTGTCGATGTAGCCTCCGCCGAACTCTTCGCCGACGATGGCGCCACCTGCATGACCGACATCTTTTTCCCTTCGAAAGATTTTGACAAATTGAATGTTTATGCACAAAACGGCCCCGTAACTCTTCGCAAAGCTGAATTTTTTTTAATTAGGAATTACGGAATTACGAATTACGAATGATTTTCAATCATCTAATTATCAATTAATTAATAAAATTCGCCACTCGTAATTCGTAATTCGCCATTAGGGGTGTTAAGAGAAATAAGAATCATGCTATTTTTACAGAAAAGGCTCTCAAATATGACCTCGGAGAGGTCAAACATTTGTAAAAAAGGAAAATATAGATCCTTCCCGACCTCGGAGAGAGCTTGTCCCGTACCGTTAGGTCGGGATCGCATATTTGTGCCCCTGAAATATGCGACCTCTCCGAGGTCGGTTGAACATTTAGCCCTGTTTTTTCACCAAATGTATGACCTCTCCGAGGTCGGGTTGATTAAAGTTTATTTACAAATCTCGGGCATAAAATTTCTCTTAACACCCCTAATTCGCCATTCGTAATTCGGCATTTCACCCCAAATAACAGCGTTCATCCCAAAGTGATTTGGCCACACGAAAAAACCCCGTAATTTCGTAAACACGAAAAAAAAACGTAACGGTTTAGTAGGGTTTAGTGCATGCGCAGTTTAGCGATAGGGTTTAGTTAACTAAACATACAGCTAAACCCTAACGCTAAACCCAATCGCTAAACCCTACTAAACAGTTACAAAAAAACTAAGTACAAGCATTGGTATGAAACGCAAACTACCCCTTCCTTATTGGTTGGCCATTGCAGGCGGTTTTTTATTGGCAGTTGTGCTGGCTATAAAGCGCTACCTGCTATTGAATTACAGGCTGGCACTGAAAGGCGCCGAGCCGGATCAGCAGTTTTGGGACCGCTTGCAGGAAGAATTTTGGATAAACGTGGTCAACTACGTTTTGTGGGGGATGCTCATGCCGCTGGTATACTATATTGTGGTGCGCTTTAGGGTTTATGTGCCGGCGAGCGCCAAAGAACGGTTGACAGCGCTGGCTGCGAGCCTGGGTATGGCCCTGCTGCACGAGTCGGTTTCCAATGTGATGTACTACCTGCCCATGCACCTGTTGGGTGAAAAGCAATTTACTACAGATCTTCTTCACATTATCATCAACTTATACCCCGTGGCGATGATCGATCGTTTGATCGAATTCTGGATCATTTACGCCATCTTTTCAGCAATAGATTACCAGCGCAAATTCAGAGATCAGCAGATTGAATTGGCCCAGGTAGCCGGGCAACTCTATGGTTCGCAGCTCAATGCGTTGCGATTGCAATTGCAGCCCCACTTTTTATTTAATAC
>JAEUUQ010000087.1 GCA_016787505.1 Saprospiraceae bacterium
TAGTAATCAAGCGATAAGGCCAATTTGCCCCCCGATATCGCCAAATCAATGCCGGCATTGGTCTCTCTTCGGCTTTCCCATTGGAGGTCGGGGTTGGGGGCTGAGGCGGGGCCGTAGCTTTGCACAAAACGACCGTTGTAGTAAAATGGGATAAACGGTTCATATAATCTGGCGGAGTTAACCCCGTCGGCCGGCAGCGAGCCGCTAAGGCCGTAACCGGTTCGCAAGCGCAAGTATTCCAGCCGTTTGGACTGTAGGAAGTGGTTGAGTTCAACCGACAAGTTGGCGCCGTAAAAGTTTCCCCATTTGTTGTTGGCGCCAAAACGGGTTGACCCCTCCCGGCGGTAGGTAATAGTAGCAAATACGGCCCTTTTCCAATTGTAGGATGCCCTACCAAAAAAGGCGGCAAGCGCTGATTCCCGGCGAAAATCACGCAGGTCGCTTCTTAAGTCGTCAGGCCTGGCGCCCCATTGATACGCCTGATTGAAGAAGTCCTGGTTGATATCCCAAATATAGTCATAGCCTTGCACCGCCAAACCCTGATTGGCGAATTTTTGATAGGCATAGCCGGCCATAGCGGTAAAACCGTGGTTATTCAGCTGCCCCTCGTATTGCAAGGTAGTTTCAGCAAGTTGGTTAGCCGTTTCGTCATAAGTACGATCGGCACGGCCTTTGGTAGCATAACCCAGATAAAGGCTCTGGGCGGAAACGAGCGTGTTTGTATTTACATTGGTCTGCTGAAATCCGAGCCGCCCGGTCCAGGTAAGCCCCTTGGCAAGTAACAGGTTTGCCTGTGCATTTACTGTCCCCACCTGCTGTTTGCCCTTGCGCCTGATTTGCTCCAGCATAGCCACCGGATTGTACGATTCGAATGTGAGGGTTTGGTAATACCCTCCGTATTCGGGTCTGGAAGCGTCAAATATGGGCGCCGTAGGGTTGAAAGAAGCGGCATATCGCATGATGTCTCCCACTACGTCCTGGTAGGGACGCTGCGTGTATCCCAGCTGTGCCTGGAGTTGCAGGCGGTTTTTCCAGGCGTTGTGGCGCAGGTGGAGCCAGCCGTTCCATTGTTCGAAATGGTTGTGGGGCGTGATGCCTTCTGTGCGGCGATAGTTGAGGGAGAGCCGGTAGCCTGAATTTCCGCTGCCCTGTGAAAAGGCCAGTTGATGGGCATGGCTGAAAGGCGAGCGCGTAATTTCACGCGGCCAGTCGGTAGCGCTGCCCAAATCCAGCCGGGCAGGGTCAAAGACCAGGTTGGAAAAGTCCTGTAATGCGTCTCTGTATTGCTGCGCACTCAATACACGGGGATATCGGGCGACCTGCTCGGTAGCTACATAACCGCTATAACTCACCTGGGCCTGGTTTTGGCCGGCATTTTTCGTACGGATCATAATGACGCCGTTGGCCGCCCGGGCGCCGTAAATCGCAGCAAGGGAAGATTCCCGGAGTATGTCGATGGCGGCGATATCCTGCGGATCAATGGATTGCAGCGAAGCGCCGGGGAAGCCGTCAATGACCACCAGGGGCTGGTTGTTTCCCAACATGGTATGCACCCCGCGCTGATTGGCGTCGAAAGTGCCCAGCGGATTGCTGCCGGGGTGCGACAAGGTAAGCCCCGCAGCGCGCCCCCTGATGAGTTGATAAGGGTGATACACATGACCTTGCGTAAAATCACCAGTTTCCAAATGGGTCGCAGCTCCTCCCAACTCCGATTGCCTGAGTTGGCCATAACCGATTTGAATGGCCGGGTTTTCTGTTTTATTAGGTTGAAATAAAATGATTTCGGGATTGGGATTCGACCCGACTATAAACTCAAAATCGGTGTACCCCACAAATACCTGTAGCGTATCGCCCTGTTGGGCCGCTATTTCAAACTTCCCCGCCACATCGCTGGCAGCTACTTTACTCGTGCCTTTCACCTGGATGGTGATGCCTTCGATCGGCTTGTCGGCGGTATCTTTGATCAAGCCGTTGATTTGCTGGGAGTAAAGCAAGGCAGGTGCAATGCCCCACCACCCAAAAATCAACATTAAACGGAGCGCGTAAGAATTCATTATGTTGGGTTTTGGTTTACCTAATCAAATTCAAATCGCCGGTAACAACCACCTGCCGGCCATCTGACAGGGTGAGTGAGGCCACGTATAAATACACACCCTCCGGAGAAGGTTTGCCTCGATGATATCCATTCCACGAAAAATCGGGGTCGTTGAGTTGACCCTCATTATTATCAAAAACTATATTACCCCAACGGTCAAAGATGCGAAGCCTGTCAATAGACCGTCCGCCTTTGCCCTGTATGTAAAACACATCGTTTATACCATCGCTGTTGGGACTAAAGGCATTTGGCGCGTATATGCGCAACGCGGGCAACAGGTCGATTTGCAGGGTATCTGAGGCCGTGCAACCGTTCTCATCTGTGACCACCAGCGAATAGACCGTGGTGATGGTGGGCGCCACCAAGGGATGGGGGCAATCGCTGCAACTCATGGTGGTATCGCCCAGGGCATTCCACTCAAATAGCATGTCGGTAGCGGAATTAGTAGTGCCCTGCAAAACGGTTTCGTCACCTGACAATACTGCCCGGTCAGGGCCTAAATCGACCCATAACGGCTCTAAAACTGATTTAATCTCTATTGAATCTACATATTCCCCACAGGGCCCGGTAGCCGTAAGGATGTTTACGCCTGGAGAAGAGACCGTAACATGATTTGTTGTTTCGCCGGTATTCCATTGATAGCTCGTGGCTGTCGGATTGGCCTCGATATTCCTCGATGAGCCCTGGCAAAGGAATAGAAGCGTATCGGCTATCAAATCAGCAGCGCCGATGATGCGCAGAGGCGTGGGCTGGGGGCCGCCCGGCTGCCCGGGATCATCAGAAAGCAAGGTGTTGCCAAGCGCATAGGGAAAAGGGCCCAAGGTGGCCTGGGATGCGTAGGTTCCCGTTGATGCACCTACTTTGACTACCACTTCTATGACATTCAGATCTAATAGGGTTTGGACTTTTCTGATATGCAGAATTCGACTTCCCGCACCGCTTTCAATCACACTTAAACTGGATAAACCCGATACCGATACGATTTCAAATCCAACCGGAAAGGTATCTCTCAATTCCACCTGACTGTAAGGTATTCCCGCAGTGCTGAATATTTCGTAGCGATAGGTCACTTCTGTACAAGGTAGTGTAGCTGCCGGCACGACAGTTTTTTCAAAAGTCAACCGGTAAGGGCAGCCGCAGCCGTCGGTAAAGCGGCCGCTCACCCAGGAGCCTGCCGTACTCACCTGGCCATTCGACGTATTAATCTGATATAATTGAGTTTCGGGCCCCCCTGTGCTGCCATATCCAAAAAGCCGCCCCTGCTCGTCGTAAAACAAAGACCCCATGTTGAGCTGCGAATTGCTCCCCTGTATGGT
>JAEUUQ010000093.1 GCA_016787505.1 Saprospiraceae bacterium
TCATTCGTCATTCGTCATTCGTCATTCGTCATTCGTCATTCGTCATTCGTCATTCGTCATTCGTCATTCGTCATTCGTCATTCGTCATTCGTCATTCGTCATTCGTCATTCGTCATTCGTCATTCGCCATTCGTCATTCGTCATTCGTCATTCGTCATTCGTCATTCGTCATTCGTCATTCGCCATTCGCCATTCGTCATTCGTCATTCAATCTCGTGCCAACTGGGTCAGGTAGGCGGCCAGTGGGGCGTGGTGTTCCTTGATAAGTTGGATTAGCTCGGCGAGTTGTTGGCGTTTTGCGGGATCGGTTTGGATTTGCGGCATAAACGAGGCCAGCGCCTTTTGTTGTTTTTCGAGCGTATCGCGGTCGGTGAGCAGGGCGGCGACGGCATAATACCATCGAATAGTGGGCAGGTAGAAAGACTTGTTTACAGCGGCTTTATCGCGCTCCAGCAGTTTGTACTTGGTGCACACTTTGAGTAGCTTGGCATATTTGCGCTGGTGCAGCAGGCATTCGAGGTAAGAAGTAAAAAAGAGGAACCAGCGGTTTTCAAAAATCTCCCGGGGATACGCCCGCAGGTAAGTCTCGGCGTAGTTTTCGGCGGCCAGGTATTGCTCCAGGTGGATTTGGCATTTGACATAATGACTCACAAAGCCGATTTTATTGTGAAAACTGTGGGTAGTCTTGCTTTCCGGCAGGGCGTCTTTGAGCAGTGCCATGGCCTCGCGGTATTTCTTTTCGCGCAGCAAAACCGCGCAGAGATTATTGACGTAGTGGATGTAATCGATATTTTTTACCCGCACCGACAGGTAGCCGTAGTATTCTGCTTTGTCGAATTCGCGAAATTTGACGTGCAACATGAGCCGGTTGCCGTAGTAATTGAGCAGAATACGCTTGGAGTAAAAAAGCCCCTTGTTGAGCTGCTGCTCGAGGTATTCGTATTTTTCGAGCAGGGGCTCGAAGCGGCGGTAATTATAGTAGATAAAAGTAAGTCGCACCAGCGCCATATAGCGATTCCAGCCGTCGAGGGTTTCGTCGTAGAAAATGTCGGTGAGGCGTTGTTCCCAATGTATCGAAGGCGTAGCGTTACCGGCGTATTGCTCCACGATATCAAGGGTGGCGCGGTGTAGCTCCTCGCCGGTTTCTTTTGAGCGAAGCCAGGCGTCGCGGTGGTTGGACAGGAAGGTCTCCACGAGCTCGTGGTCGGTATAGCGCATGCGGATGAGCAGAAAATGGCGGTACGACTGGGCCAACTCGTAAAAACGGGTAAAATAAAAGCGGGTGGGTGTGCTGGTTTTTATTTCGTGCAGCAATCGTTCTTCGGTAGCCGGCTCAATGGCATCGGTAAGGATCTTGCGCTCTGTGTCGAGCATCCACTCGAGGTGCATGTCTACATCGAGGTTGCGCAGGCGATCGGCGATCCAGAGTTTGAGGTTGGAGTATTTGCGTTTATCCAGATTTTCGTTGTAGGCAAGGTGTTCTTCGCCGTGTTGGCGGCGGCAGTTGTAGTCCACCCGCTCAAGGATGGCCACCTTTGTTTTGTCGTCAAATTGCTGGTTGGCCAGCAGCCAGGTTGTTTCGTGCGGCAGCAGCAATTCGGTGAATTCGGTAAATTTCTGCAGTTTGTTGCGCATACGGCAACAATATGCATATTTTTCCCGAATTATGCATGGGGGTGTTTGAGGTGACAAGGTGACAAGGTGACAAGGTAACAGGGTGACGATCTCTCCCTCTCTCCCTCCCACACTCTCTCCCTCACAAAGTCAGTCCGCCGTCTACGCTGAGCGTGGCGCCGTTGATAAACGCGGCTTCATCCGAAGCGAGGAAGGCATAAGCGGCGGCCACCTCTTCGGGGGTACCGAGCCGGCCCACGGGGGCTTTGTCTTTCATACCCTGCAGCACCTGCTCGGGAATCGTATCCATCATTTCGGTGTGGATAAACCCGGGAGCTACGGCGTTGGCAGTGATACCCTTGCGGCCGAATTCCCTGGCCCATACCTTGGTCATGCCGATTACGCCGGCTTTGGTGGCCACGTAGTTTGTCTGCCCGAAATTGCCGTAAAGTCCCACCACCGAAGCCGCAGAAATTATGCGCCCCCAGCCTTGCGCCTCCATATAGGGATAGACTGCCTTGGTGCAGTTGAACACCCCCGTGAGATTGACGGCGATGACCTGGTCCCACTGCTCGGGGGTCATCTTTTTCAAAGAGGCATCGCGGGTGATGCCGGCATTGTTAATCAGTATGTCGATGCTGCCGAAACGGTCTTTTACCTGCGCCGCCGCCTGCACGACGGCTTCCAGACTGGTAGTGTCGACGTGATAATACTCGGCTTGCAAGCCCTGCTGCCTGCAGGCTTCGACGAGGGCTTTGCCTCTTTCTTCCTGGATATCCCAGATAGCTACCCGGGCGCCTTCTTCCAAAAATCGCAGCGCGGTGGCTTTGCCGATGCCGCTGGCGCCGCCGGTGACGACGGCTGTTTTGTTAGTGAGTCGTTTCATGGGGGCTAAATTAGGCAGCCCACAGCTTTTGGCACTGTTTTTCAGCAACTTGTCGTTTTTTCGGTCAAGGGCCTATTTTGCGATAAGTTTTTAGTTTTAAAAAATGAAAATATCTATTGCAAAAAATTGATTTTCAAAAATTTAATTCCAAAAACATAAACTAATTCGATACCTGGTACGGTAAATTGCCCCGATAAGTCCATCCTGAAAAAGATAAAAAACGAGCAATATGCGGCGATGGGGCTTCTTACCTTAGCGGAGATGACCATCCATTAAAGACTGACCTATGGCAAACGGCGATTGGAAAATAGCTACGGCATTATTATTGGCGGCTTATGCAGCCCTCCTGATATTTTTTGTGATAAGAGCGGCGCGACGCACCAAGTCGCTAAGCGATTACGCTTTGGGCAGTCAGGGCTTTTCGCCTGTAGTGGTGGGCCTTTCGCTGGCAGCAAGCGTAACGAGTGCGGCCACGTTTATCATCAATCCCGGGTTTGTGGCCATGTTTGGGTGGAGCGCTTTTATGGCCATGTCGCTGATTTTGCCATTGGGACTAATCATTTCGCTGGTCATACTCACCCGGAGCTTCCGGCGTTATGGCGCTTCGGTAAAAGCCTTGTCGCTGTCACAGTGGATGGGGAAGCGCTACGACAGCCCCGCCCTGGCGCATTGGTTTGCAGTGTTGTCGCTATTGCTGCTCACGTTTATTGTGCTGATCTGCGTGGGGCTCACCAAAGTGTTATCAAGTGCCCTGGGCGCCGATGAGTTGTGGGTGCTGATAGGCCTCGTGGTTGTTGTATTTGGGTATATGATGTTTGGCGGCGCCAACTCGATGGTGTACACCAATGCCATCCAGGCCGGCTTGATGCTGGTGGTGGCGGCGATTATGCTGACTTCGGGCGCGGAATATTTCAAAGAAGGACTGGACGGCTTTTTAGCCCGGCTCGCAGCTATCGACCCTATGCTCACACAGGCCACCAACCCCAAAAGTCCATTGTTCAGAGACTGGTTTGAGGTAGGGTTTTGCAATTTTATCGTCGGGGTGGCCATCGTATGCCAGCCGCATATCGTGACGCGCTCGCTGATGCTGCGCAACGAAAAAGACGTAAATAAATACCTGTTGGTGGGCATTGTAGCCCAAATTATATTTTTCGCCGTTTTGTTTACCGGATTTTACGCCCGGCTCGAATTCCCGGATTTGACCGCCGGCGGCGCGGCACTGAGGATGGATGGCATTATTCCGGCGTATGTCGTGAAAGCTTTTCCGGTGTATATGGGCATGCTGGTAGTGCTGGGTTTGCTTTCCGCCGGCTTATCGACGCTGGAGGGCTTGATTCAGTCGCTGTCCATAACTTTCACTAATGACTTAGTAGTTCCCCTGTCAAAGCTGGTGTCGGGCGGCGCCGAAGTGGCGCCGTCCCGGCTGGCATGGATCAACAAAATCGTCATCATAGTAATGGCGGTAATAGCCGTGGGGTGGAGTTACAACCAGTTGCTGCATCCCAACCTGAGCGTGGGCATCCTGGCGCAAAACGGCGTATACGCTTATTTTTCAGCAGCTTTTGTGCCGGTCTTGTTTGGTATTTATGGCAAAAACGTGCCCAAAGCTGCGCCTATCGCGGCGTCTGTGACGGCTATCGCAGTGCACTTTAGCGTGTACTATGGCGCACTTACGCCGTACACCTCGGGCGAAGTGCGCAATCCCGCCGTGGCGGCGGCATTGGCCATCTTGTCGGCGGTTGCGATAGGGCTTATCGTCGTATTTTTAAAAAAAATAAAAACCACCCAAGTCGCTGCAACTATGGCCTTCTTGTTGTTTTCTACCGCCGCCGGCGCCCAATCCTCCGATCTCAGCTATACCGAATTGCCCGATGGCAAAAAGGTGGCCTATCTCGACCGCGGCAAAGGGGATTACACCCTGTTATTCATCCACGGACTGGGCAGCAACCTCAAATCGTGGGACAAAAATATAGCCACGCTGAGCAATCACTACCGCTGCATAGCCATCGACCTGCCGGGCTACGGCCATTCGACCGGCGGCGATTACGCATACAACATGTCGTTTTTTGCCGATGCGGTTAGGGCTGTTATTAAAAAACTCAAACTGCGCAAGGTTGTACTGGTGGGGCATTCTATGGGCGGGCAAATCGCCCTTACCGAAGTGTTGCG
Organism: Saprospiraceae bacterium; assembly: GCA_016787505.1. Lineage (GTDB taxonomy): Bacteria > Bacteroidota > Bacteroidia > Chitinophagales > Saprospiraceae > JABWBR01. Next base: position 4,670 of record JAEUUQ010000093.1, read on the forward strand.
CAATAGCAAGCATATCAAAAAACTCGTCCTGCTGGCGCCGGCAGGCATAGAAACCTTTACCGACAAGGAAAAAATGATGCTCAAAAACGTATACACGCCCGAAATACTGATGAACATCCCCGAGGCGCAGATCCGCAAGAACTTTGAAATAAACTTCGTCAAATTCCCCGCCGACGCCGAATTTATGATCGAAGACCGCCTGGCCTTGCGCCAGACGCCCGCCTATGCCGACTATTGCCGCATGATACCCAAATGCGTGGCCGGTATGCTCGACGAACCCGTATTTGAACGGCTGGGACAAGTAAAACTCCCCACGCTGGTCATTTACGGCGAAAACGACCTGCTGATCCCCAACCGCATTTTACACCCGGCGTTGACCACCAAACAAGTGGCCGAACTTGCCCGGGAGCGCATCGCCAGCAGCAAAATGGAATTGGCGCCGGCCAGCGGCCACTTCGTGCAGTGGGAAGGAGATGCCTTTGTAAACGAGGCGATTATTCGTTTTTTGGGCAAATAAAGACTTCTCTATTGGAATAGTCCACCCACAATTACGCCATATCTAAATATCTGATTTTCAATTTTTTAAAAACAACTAACAAATCAATAACCCCATTAAGTCAGGGCAATAAAAAAGAAAAAGCGATTTCAGTATTTTTCACAAGTAATCTACTTTCACATCGAAATATTGGTTGGCAATTTTTAAATATTGGTTTTGGAATATTTTGAATACCTGCAACTAAGCGGGCAGGGATTGCCATATCAATCGATAAGATGTTTAATTACTAATTACATGGGACTCTTATGAAAAAGACATTTACACTCATCTGTTTATTGTGTAGCCTGTATGCGGTTGCACAGCGCGGCTCCATCGCCGGCAAAGTGAGCGACCAGGGCAGCGGAGAGGCGTTGACCGGCGCTTCGGTAGTGGTAGAAGGCACCAGCAACGGGGCTTTTACCGATGCCGACGGGGCCTACGAGCTTTCTTTAGCTCCCGGCAATTACGTGTTGCTGATCTCTTATGTGGGTTACGAAACTCAATCCGTAACCGCCAGCGTAGAAGGCGGCAAAACCACGACTATCGACGTGCAGTTGCCTACCACGGGCATACAGGGAAGCGAAGTAGTTGTGTCTGCTTCGCGCCGGGCCGAAAAGCGCACCAATGCGCCGGCTACCATTTCGGTAATCGGCTCGAAGGCCATTGCCGAATTGCCGTCTTTTAACGTAGCCGAGCTTTTGGGTCGGCAAAAAGGCGTCGACTACGTGAGGTCGGGCGTGCTGGGTATCGGGATAAACGCCAGGGGCTTCAACAGCGCCTTCAACCCGAAAAACCTGCAGATCAACGACAACCGCTTGTCTTCGCTCATCGCTACGGGTTTGCCCCTGGGCGCCCTGAGCACCACCGTTAAAGAAGACGTAGAGCGCATCGAAGTCATCCTCGGCCCCTCGTCGGCGCTTTACGGCCCCAACGCCCACAACGGCCTGATCAACACGATCACCAAAGACCCGCGCACTTCGCAGGGCACCACGGTAGCCCTGGGTATGGGCAACCAGGGTGTATTCACCGGCCGCCTGCGCCATGCCATGAAACTGAGCGACAAGTTTGCCTTCAAAATCAGCGGCGAATACACCCAGGGCGAAGAATTCGATTTCATCGACACGGTGTACATTCTTTCGGCGGCAGCTCCCGGCGGCGCCATTGCCCTGCCGGAATACCTCATCGACCGCGAATTCAACTCGCTGCGCGGCGAAGCGCAGGCTTATTATAGTGTGAATAGTACGTCTGATATCATTGTCGGCTATGGCGCAAGCAATAGCAACAACATCGGCAACACCAATGCGGGCCGCAACCAGATCCGCGATTGGCGCGTATCC
>JAEUUQ010000150.1 GCA_016787505.1 Saprospiraceae bacterium
ACCCTGAATATCTTCTGCGCTAAGCTGAACGATATAGATAAAAGAACTTTCGTACGCGTGATAGGTATTTACCAGCGTCGAAGTATTTGCATCCCCGCTGAAAGGATCGCCAAAATCCCAGGTTAAGGAGGCGATGTCAGCCGGCACACTGGCCATGAATTCAAGCGGCGTACCCTCGCAGTTTTCTACCGGAGGTACAAAGCTGATTACCGGCGGGCTAAAGACCTCTACTGTTTTTGCAATCGTCGCCTGGCATCCGGAAGTGCTGGTTACGGTCAATACTACATTATAAGTACCCGCATTATTATACACATGAGTGGGATTGGTCTGGCTCGAAAAATTGGAGCCACCACTGGCCGGGTCGCCAAAATCCCATTGCCAAGCGGCAATAGAAACCAACGGCAAATAACTGGATCGGTCGTTAAACTGGGCAGCCTCTCCCGGGCATGCCGGGTATACGCTGAAATCAGCTGCCAATGCTACGGTATCTATCCGAAGCGAACCACAACTAACTATCGTGCCTCCAATATTGTAATTGGCGTATAATATAACTTCATGAAATCCGGCAGTAGCATATAGGTGGTTGGGATTATCCAGCATGGACGAATTGTTGGCGCCACTCTCCGGGTCGCCAAAATTCCAAAATGCCGATCCTGGAACAAACAAAGGGCTGGTTATCTGATAGCTCCGGTCGTTACACGGGAACCCCGGAATGATATCAAACGGGGTAATGATCGCAGGATCACAGGCATTTCCTCCACCTGGAATGCCGCCTCCGCCTCCGCCGGCGCCACAGTTCCCGTATACTTCCAACGCATTTGAAGTAGACACGCAACCATTTACATCTGTGACTTCAACGGTGTAAATACCCGCTATTGATGCCACATATGTACCTGTATTTACACCCAATGCCATGCCGTCACGGAACCACTCATACGAACTACTTGTCTGATTTCCGATAGTATAAAGCGTGGCCGGTCCAAAATTTAAACATCGCACCCCAGGCGTACTAATGCGCACCGCCGGGGCGGGTAAGTTGTCGATTTGAAAAGTTTCTTCGCCTACACAACCAAAAGCATCGGTCACAATCACCTGATAGTAGCCCGGGCCAAATGATGGCATCGTAGCATTACTAACCACACTGCCAGCTTCATCTCGCCATACATACGCAGAAAAAGCTGCGCTGGTCTGTACCTGTGCACTCACATTATCGCAAAGCGAAGCCGGGTGGACGACGGATGGGGTGGGCAGGGCTCTCACGTTGACATTGTAGGTAGTGGTTTGGTTGCATACCTCCAGAATCACTGTGGCAGCGCCCGTCTTGTGCCACAACACTTCTACTTGGGTGGCAGTTGGATCAGTGATAATCGTGCCGGCATCAGTCGGCGTAATCCGCCATTCGTATTGCAATTGGGGCAAAGCCTGAGCGCTATATTGGCCGGTACTTTCAAGGCACACGTCATTGTCGCCGGTTATAGGAGGCGCCTGTACCTGCTGAATATTTAATAATACCGGTGAAGAGACACAACCCTGAGCAGTGGTTTGCACTACTGACAAACTATTATTGTTGGGAGAAGTCCAGGTCACGCTAATCCGCCGTCCGGTTCGGGTACTCGTTGCCCCGCCGTTCACTACCTGCCATGTAAAGTTATTGGTCGGAAACGAAGTGGCCACTTCATAGGCATAGGGTTGGTTTGTACAAATTTGAACCGGCCCCACTATAGAGTCGATAGGCGGGGTAAGGTCAGGCACAGCCACTCGAACAAACGCCGAATCGATGCAATAGTCGCCAGGCATATCCGGAAAAGCTACCACAAGGTATTGCCCCGCTGCAACATTCCAGGGCGCGGTGGCCGTAGCTGCCGATGCGCCGGAAGTCCAGGCTATATTGCCGGAGGGATCCTGTAACTCCCACGATGACTGCACCGGGTCGTTATTTAAAAAACTCCTCGCATTGTAGTTACTTGTACTTCCCGGGCAGGCTTCTACTGCGCCGGTAACCCTGAAAGCGGGTTTTACATTTACTTCAAGCGTATCGGCGCCTCCACAACCCAAATAGCAATGGTCAATTTCTACAGCTATCCACTGGGGTTCGTCAAATGGCGTATTGTCTGCCCAATTGACCAATACTTCGTTGGTACTCTGCCCGGCAATTATTGTTCCATAAGCTGAGATACTCCACACAATATCTGCACCGTCGTAAGCCGGCACACTATACAGTACTTCCGAGCCGGGGCAGGCCTTTGCCGGACCTGCGATCAACACATCGTCAGATAAAATAGGTACTTCGATGGTGGTAGGACGCAGGCAGGGCCCTCCTCCTACACAATTAGTGACTGCCAGTTCTACCTCTCCTACATACCCGCTAATCCAGGTTATCGTAATGTATTCATCGGTTGCACCTCCACCATCAATGACAGCGCCATTAGGGCTCACCGTCCAATCATAACTGGCGCATACTGCCGAAGTGGTATACGTTACCGTAGCGCCGGGACAAACGGCGCCGTTGCAGGCTAAAGGCGGCTGGTCTGTATCTTCTACTACCACTACCGCATAGGCTGTATCCACACAATTACAATCGCTGCCGGCAATCATCACTACATTGTATGTACCTGCCTGGTTATAAGCATGCAGTGGACTTGCCACATTGGAAGTACTGAAGTCGCCAAAATCCCACAAATAGGTATCGGCATTTGTGGTTGTATTAGTAAATTGAATATCCTCGCCTTTACAAATTCGAATGGTATCATTAGAAGCTGCCGGACTCGTCGTAAACCCGGCCAAGGGGGGCGCCAATACTTCTGCACACAAGTAAAAAAAGCTGGTGCACTGCGGCGTAGTACCGCCTGCATTTTCAAAAGCATAAGCAGCTACCAGTTCTCCAATACCGGGGTTTGCCCAGGTAATCCGCACCTGGTCGCCTACATACTGCACATCTGCCACATTGGAAAAATCAGCGTATAGAAAGTTGATACCTGGAAAAGGCGGAGACAGCAACGGGTAAGACAGGGTATAAGTCACCGTCGTCTGCGCGCAAAGCCTGTCACAACTCGTAGTATCGGGCGGATCGGTATGCGCGCAGGCCGGCGCATCGGAAAACAACAATTCGGGAACCGGCGCCTCATCTGTAACATATACGGTTAATGAAGCCTGATAAGTCAAATCTATTGATTCTATAATCGCATTGACCGTATAGGCGCCGGGTACATCAAAACATATTTCTTGGGTGAATCCTTGCGTAATATATTGCTCCCCAGTACTTAAAAACCAAATCACGTGTACGTTAGAAGGGCTGCCTCCACCAGTTATTGCCACCGTGTAAGTAGCGCAACTACCTGCACAAACAGCCGTTGGCCCCGTGATGACCATCAACGGTGGATTTTGAGCAGCAACCTGTAATTGATAAAAAAAAGTGAAGGCAAATAAACAAGCAGTAACAATACGCATGGGCTTATGTGTTTTCGGGAAAAAATAAATTCTGTCCTTATAGAGTAATGCTGATTAGATGCGATAATACGGATAAATTGCTGCCTGCCGGAAAATTATTTTATAAAATAGATACAAATCACCCCAACCTGTTTTCTCACAGTTACGTCTATGTCTTCATATAAAATCACCCGTTCTATGAAAATCACAATTCGCCTCATTCTGGCATGTAGTCTGCTTGCCGTAAATTTACCTGCCCTTAATGCGCAGTGGATACCGCTTAATTCCGGCACAACGCAAACGCTTACGGGCATCCATATGTTAAACACTGATTATGGCGCAGCTGTGGGCCGAAACGGAACCGTATTGCTCACCACAGATAACGGCAACAATTGGACGAATATAGGGAATGTCACGCTGACCGATCTCAGGTCGGTATTAGTGCTGGGAATGGATACTCTCCTGATTGCCGAAGACGACTTTTATTTTGGTAAAGTTTACCTCTCAATTGATGGAGGTGGGCAGTGGGAAGAAGTCGCCAACGGCGCTGCACTGGCGCTTGGCGGCTCGCGCGCCTTTGCGCTCAGCAGCCAATATGTGGCCTACAGCGATAATGAAGGCGCTGGCTGGGACCCCACGAATATCCTCCTTGGCGGAACCACACTTCCCGATCAATTGCATTTTCCCACACCACAAACAGGGTATGTATTTGCCAATATCGGCGGATTTGCTACCTATTCCAATTTTAGCTATCGCAGCGATGATTACGGTTTGAGCTGGCAGCCTTTGTTTCCTTTCGATTTTCCCAATGCCGGCGCTTATACCGCTGCTTATTTCGTCAATGCCGATACCGGTTACTTTTTCATGAACCAATATTTGGGCTTTTTGCCTGGCCCTGTCAACCAATTGGTAAAAACATCGGGTTATTATTACGACAACTCCGACGGCGTAAACAACTGGCGGTTTAACGCTGAAATTGTCAACCCCAATGTACCTGCATTTATCAATGACGCATTTTTCGAAGACGAGGTAAGAGGTTATGCAGCCGGTGAAAACGGAGCCCTCTACGTCACTGCCGATGGAGGAGCCAGTTGGGAACCCGACCACCTGGCAAATACTCCTTTGAATGCCATTGCAGGCGTAAACAACCGTGCAGCTTTTGTAGTGGGCAATAACGGTGTTATCTTGCGAAACAGCCTGATCACTGATACGCCCAATCCCCCTTCACCGTCCCTTTCTCTATCACTCTTTCCCAATCCGACTTCGGGACAGCTCACCATCAAAGGCCTCGAAATGGAGAAGATAAACCAGTTATCTATCTGCAATGCCGCTGGGTCTATTATCCGAACATGGACATGGGACGCCTCAAAAGATATTGATGTGAGCAGCTTACCTGTCGGGCTATATTATTTGACAGTTTGGTATGATCAGGGAGATCAATGGCAGGGAAAATTTGTAGTTGCTGATTAATTAGCAAGCGATTGAATCGCGATATTTTTTGGCAACGACAGGATATTTTAGTAATATAGCGGCGGCAAAAATCTACATACCATGCAAAAAGAATGGACTCGCCGCGATTGGCTAAAAGCTCTTGGCCTTTTTTCTGCCGGCGCCATGTTGCCCGTTGACGCCCTCAGCAATATATCGGAATATACCTACGAAATGCCCTGGCCCGCTTATCCTGCATTGGACAAGCCCATGACGGCCATTGTGCTAGGCGCCGGCAACCGGGGCAATGTGTACGGTAATTTTGCTTTAGAGTTTCCTGAAGAACTCGATATTGTGGGCGTTGCCGAACCTATCGCTCTTCGCAACGAACGTTACGCAAAAAAACACAAGATCGCCGATAAAAATCGGTTTGTAACCTGGGAGCACGTCTTTGACAGGCCCAAATTTGCCGATGCAGTGATCATTACCACCCCCGATCATTTGCACTACGGCCCAGCAATGAAAGCCCTGGAAATGGGTTACGATTTATTACTCGAAAAACCCATTGCGCAAAGCTGGCAAGAGTGCAAAAACATCCTCAATCAAGCCAAAAAGCACAACCGCATCGTTGGCGTTTGCCACGTACTGCGTTATTCTCCGTATTACCTCAAAATTAAAGAGATCATCGATTCCGGCGTATTGGGCGCTATCGTTAGCGTACAACACATGGAGCCCATTCAGCATATCCACATGTCGCACTCCTATGTGCGTGGCAACTGGCGTAAAACATCAGAAACTAACCCTATCCTGCTGGCTAAATCCTGCCACGATCTCGACATCATCCGGTGGTGGCTGGGTAAAAGCTGCACGCATGTGAGCTCTTTCGGCTCGCTCAAATGGTTCCGCAAAGAAAATGCGCCGGTGGGCAGCACCAAGCGCTGCTCCGACGGTTGCGCCGTTGAAGCTACCTGCCCCTATTCCGCCCTGCGCATCTACCACCGCAATCAAAGCTGGCTCCACCACTTCGATTTGCCCGAAGACAAAACGCTGTGGCCCGAGGCCATTATGAAAAATCTCAAAGAAGGTCCCTATGGCCGCTGTGTTTACCAATGCGACAACGACGTGCTCGACCATCAAATCGTAGCAATGGAATTCGAAGGCGGTATTACCGTTAATTTCAACATGGAAGCCTTTACCAATTACGCCGGCCGCCGCACCAGAATCATGGGCAGCATGGGCGATCTGGTAGGCGATGAAACCGATATTTACCTGGCCAATTTCCAAACCGGTGAGGTGACGAAATGGAATGTCGACGAAAACGCCCAGATAAAATCAGGCCACGGCGGTGGCGACTGGGGGCTGGCCCGCGACTGGGTGCAGGCCGTATCGCGCAGAGACCCTTCCCTGCTTACCTCTACTTTAGATGCAGCTATGGAAAGCCATCTTATCGGCTTTACCGCCGAAAAAAGCCGTATGATGCGTACGGTTGAAAAAGTAGACATGAATAATTGATCACTACGAAGTTAATTTGATCGTATGCCTCAAAAATTGCGCATGGGCATGGTGGGCGGCGGTATCGGCGCATTCATCGGCGGCGTACACCGCATGGCTGCCAACCTCGACGGCGAAATTGAACTGGTTTGCGGCGCTTTTAGCAGCGACCCAGCCAAATCAAAAGCATCTGGAGAAGCACTGTATCTGCCATCTGATCGCGTGTACGGCTCCTTTCAAGAAATGATAGAAAAAGAAAAAAAGCTGCCCGCTGACGTACGCATGCAGTTCGTTTCTATCGTTACGCCCAATCATATGCATTTCGCCCCGGCTAAGATGGCCCTCGAAAACGGATTTCACGTGGTTTGCGACAAACCGCTGTGTTTTACTATGGAGGAAGCCTACGAATTGCAGGCACTGGTTAAAGCAACGGGCTTGTTGTTTGCCCTTACCCACAATTATACGGGTTACCCCATGGTGAAACACGCCCGCCAGATGATAAAAGAAGGCCAGTTGGGCGCTTTGCGCAAAATCGTGGTGGAATACCCCCAAGGTTGGTTATCTACAAAAGTGGAAGATACCCCCTCCAAGCAGGCAGCCTGGCGCACCGACCCCCAACGCTCCGGTATCGCCGGCGCAATGGGCGATATCGGCACCCACGCCGAAAACCTGGCGGAATACATCACCGGACTCAAGATAACCGAGCTTTGCGCCGATCTCAGCATCTTTGTTCCCGGCCGCCTACTCGACGACGACGGAAACGTGCTGCTCCATTTTGAAAACGGCGCCAAAGGTATTCTGCACGCCAGCCAAATATCGGCAGGCGAAGAAAACAACCTCAATATTCGCGTGTATGGAGAAAAAGGCGGCCTCGAATGGCGGCAAATGGAACCCAATACCCTGCTGGTAAAATGGCTGGATCAACCCACGCAGATCCTGCGCACCGGAGTAGGCGCCTTAAGCAGGCAAGCGCATGCTCATACCCGTATTCCGGCAGGTCACCCCGAAGGGTATCTCGAAGCATTTGCCAATATTTACCGCAATTTCGCCTTTTGCCTGCGCGCACATCTGGAAAGCAAACAACCCGACCCTATATATCAGGATTTTCCATCGGTAGAAGACGGGGTTAGGGGCATGTTGTTTATTCAAAAAGTAGTGCAATCAAGCGCTAGTGCACAAAAATGGACGGATTTCTAATACCGCGTTTTTGTCTCGTATTTGTCATTCACATTGCTAAAATTTATTCAAAAAAATTCTATCTTTAACATTCATCATTTCATCATCAAAACCCGCTAGTATGAAGAACTGCTACTTGTCTAAGCTGTGGGCTTTAGCGATAGCTTTATTGGCATGGACGGCAACGACCGATGCCCAGATCGTTAAAATTACTGTTAATGACCCGGCTGGAATTGCAGGCGATTATCAGGCCCTCCAGGCCGCTTTCTCACCGGCCCTAACCGGAACTACAGGAGATGTTGTTTATGCCGACCCTGCCAACGGCTGCACAGCCCCCTTGAATAGCCTGACCGGTTCGGTCGCGCTAATGGATAGGGGTACATGCGGCTTTGCCATAAAGGCTGTTGTTGCCCAACAAGCAGGCGCTATTGCCGTCATTGTATGCAATAACACTCCCGACTTCCCGCACAAGGCTTTAGTAATGGGAGGTACGCCCACCGAAACGATCAACATCCCCGTGGTGATGCTTTCCTGGGCAGCATGTGAAACCATCAAGGCTAACCTTGCTGATGGAGTAAACGTAACGTTCTCTCCAGATCCCATCCCTCCCGGCGCCGGCGAGGTATGCGCAACAGCAATACCTATCGGCCCCGGCACGCATACGGTAGCTGAGATCTCTGGTGGTTTCGGTGCAGTATTCGTCTCCGGCGTATTGGACAACAACTCCAATGCAAAATGGTATTCTTATACGCCTACTGTGAATAACATTGCTACGGTAAGTTCTTGCGGCCAACCCGTCGACTCCCGCCTGGCTATTATTTCCGGCGCCGACTGCGCAGCCCTTACGCTTCTCGATATCAATGACGATTGCGACCCCGACAATGGCGACTTTGCCTCCGAACTGAGCTTCCTCGCAGTGGCCGGTCAACAGTATTTTATCTACTGGGACGACCGCTGGGACCACAACGGCTTCGATTTTACGCTTTCCGAAAACACTACCCTGCCACAGGCTCTCGTAACCTTTAATGTTGACATGGCGCTGGAAACGGTGAGCCCCGACGGCGTAAGAGTAGCCTACGGTACCTCAAGTAACCCGGTGCTGACAGAGGCGATCCTCGCTGACGGCGATGGCGACGGCGTTTATTCCGGCTCTGCTAATATTACCGTGCTGGATACGGTTGGCTACGTCTTCGTAAATGGTATGGTTACTGCCGGTAATCAGGAAAGCGTGCCCAATGACTGCGGCGTGCCTTCTATTTTCGGCTTCAACTTCCGTCCGTTTATTGTTTTCGACCCTGCAGGTACGAACTTACCCTCCGTATGCTTTAGCAGCTGCGGCGATTGCATCTTCGTTGTTGACGATTGCGCCGATCCATTTATTATCATTGCTGACGACGCAGAAGGCTATACTGCAGGCCCCGTTATTGGCCAACCCGGCGCTGATCACTTCGGCGTTTGGCCCGGCGGCGCAGGTTTCGACGTTACCACCGAGCAAGCCGCTAGCGGCGCCAATTCGTTCAAAGTATCCAGTACCATTACCGGCCAGGATGCGTTGTTGCTGTTTGGCGATAAAACGCAAGACCACTACGTAGCGCGCTGGGATATGTACATCGCTACCGGCAAACGTGCCTATTTTAACGTTCAGCACCAGGCGCCCACCGCTTCCGCAGGCTTCTGGGCTATGGACGCATTCTTCGGCGATGAAGGCGACGGATCGGCTTATCTTACCATCTATCCCGATAACGTAGCCGCT
>JAEUUQ010000156.1 GCA_016787505.1 Saprospiraceae bacterium
TATGTGCCGATATCGAAATCGGAGGCGGCGCCCAACGGGTTTTGGGCGGTATACGCCGGCGCCAGAAAATTGACGCCGTTGTAGGGAGGAGGGTTATCTGGGTCGGGGGCAAGGCCGTTTAAGGCCAAAGGGTTGTTGAAATTGAGCCCGCCGCCCAGCAGCGGGGTACACAATTCGTAAACCAACAAATCGCCTTCGGCATCTACAGCCGCGCTACTCACGCTAAAAGGCTGCCCCGCACACAACACGATGGGCGGGTAATTGCTAAAGACGGGGCTATTGTTGCCCACGAGTTGCGCCGCCGGGGTAAGCTCCATGGTGTAGGTAGCCCCGGAATCGTCGGGGTTTAAAATATTGGTGATAGTAATATTGCGGCAGCAACGCTGATAAGTAATGTGATAACTTTCGTTAGAAATCGGCAAGTCGACGGCGGGGAAAACATACACCCCCTGCTGCACACATACGTTTTGGGGTACGATCACACAGGGGTTGCCCGGATTGGGGTCGATAAACGTACTTGTAGGTCCTTGCAGATATAAAGTAAGGAACGGTACGTTAGAACTTCCGCGGTATATCGTCACGGAGGCTGTAAAAGAACCGCCGGGCGCCGAATCGAAATTAGCGCCGCTACCCTGGCAATCGCGATAGATGCGCATCGTAAACACATAAGTGCGCGAATTCGAGCTGGTGTCGCCGTTGGTATAGCCCAGGCATTGGTAGGTAATCTCGCCGCCGATGATGTGCGCAGCGCGCGCGGGCAACGTCACCAGGAAACTTGCAACTAAAAAAGCTAAGTAGTGTAATTTTTTTTTCAACCCTGACGTTTTTATAAGTTGTTTAACCGTGATACTCGTAAAGGTAGTGAAATACTTGTTCCTCCCACAGTCGGGTAACACAATTTGGTAGTTTAAAAGACACTTTGTGGACTAGGAAAAGCACCATAAATTGTATAATTAAAACGTTTTGACTTTGTTATTTATTCACTTCGTATGGAACACTATTGCGCATTGCGGCCACGGGAAGGCGGCCGCAATGTGCCTCACTTTTTGTAAATCCCCGGTATATGACGACGACCTTTACCAACCAGGCAGCTATTATGACACAAAACTACGACACAGCAAACGCGCTGCTTACTTTGAGCCAGGGCGGACTTATTCTTTTTCCCACTGATACCACTTGGAGCATAGGCTGCGACGCGCTAAACCCAAACGCCCTTTCAAAATTGCTGGAGCTTCACCAGCAAAAAAATACCGCCCCGATAGAGCTGCTGGTCAATTCTATCGGCATGATAAAAAGTTACGTCACGCATTTGCACCCGCGCGTGGAGACGCTGCTGGTGTTCCATACCCGGCCGCTTACCTTGCTGCTTGAACACGCGCGGCGACTGCCCGCAGAGGCGCTTCATCCCGACGGCAGTGTGGCTATGCGACTCACGCAAGATGAATTCACCAGGTTGCTCGTAGGCCAATTCGGCAGGCCTATCGCCACTACGCCCGCTTGCGTGGAAGGCCAACCCTACCCCACTCACTTTGGCGCTATTAGTTCCACCATTTTGCAGGGCGTAGACCACGTTTCGAAATTCAGACAACACGATAAAAACCAGGGCGAGTTGTCGGTAATGGTAAAATTGTCGGACGGGGATGAGGAATTGGTGTTTCTTAGAGAGTGAACAGTATAAATTTCGTACCTTTGCAATATGGAAATGAACCAAGAAATAGATCAAACACACGTAGAAACGGGTGATTACAATGCCAGTAATATCCAGGCATTAGAAGGGCTTGAGGCTGTTAGGAAACGCCCAGGAATGTATATCGGCAGCACCGATACGAAAGGCCTTCACCATCTGGTTTGGGAGGTAATAGACAATTCCGTCGACGAATACCTCGCCGGCCATTGTTCGCTCATCACGCTGAGGGTTCTCCCCGATAACACGATTACCGTAGTCGACGACGGCCGGGGTATTCCCACCGGCATGCACAAAAAACTCAAAAAGTCGGCACTCGAAGTCGTAATGACCGTACTCCACGCCGGCGGTAAGTTCGACAAAAACACGTACAAAGTATCGGGCGGTCTGCACGGCGTAGGCGTTTCCTGCGTAAACGCGTTGTCAGACTATCTGCGCGCAGAAGTACGCCGCGAAGGCAAATTGTGGATGCAGGAGTACAGCCAGGGCAAACCCAAAGGCGATGTGAGGATTATCGGCGATTCTGACGAAACGGGTACGACCATCACTTTCCACCCCGATCCCGAAATTTTTGAATCGATAGAATACAAATACGAGATACTGGCCAATCGCATGCGCGAATTGTCGTACCTCAACCGCGGCTTGCGCCTGGTATTGATCGACGAACGCGAGCCGGACGAAAAAGGCAATTTTAAAGAAGAAGAATTTTTCTCTCAGGGGGGACTAAACGAGTTCCTTGGATATCTCGACGCCTCCCGCACGCCGCTTACCGAACAACCTATTCACCTTACTACCAAAGAAGACGACGTAGAGGTTGAGGTGGCGCTGCAATACAATACTTCTTATACCGAAAATATTTATTCGTTTGTCAATAATATCAATACCCGCGAAGGCGGCACGCACGTCAACGGCTTCCGCATGGCCGTCACGCGCGAATTCCGCCAATACGGCAAAGACAACGGTTTTTTTAAGAAACTGAAATTTGTACCCTCGGGCGAAGACTTTCGCGAAGGCCTCACCGCCATTGTGTCGGTAAAAGTACCTGAGCCCCAGTTTAAAGGCCAAACCAAAGGCGAACTCGGCAACTCCGAAGTGCTCGGGATCGTTTCCCGCGCGGTAGGCGAAGCCCTCGGCCACTTCCTCGAAGAAAACCCTAACGAGGCCAGACGCATCATGGACAAGGTGATTCTGGCCGCTACCGCCCGCGAAGCAGCCCGCAAAGCCCGCGAAATGGTGCAGCGCAAAGGCGTGCTTACCGGCGGCGGACTTCCGGGCAAACTCGCCGACTGCTCTTCCAAAAGTCCGGAAGAAAGCGAGATTTTCCTCGTAGAGGGCGACTCGGCCGGCGGTACCGCCAAACAAGGCCGCGACCGCAATATCCAGGCTATCCTGCCCCTGCGCGGTAAGATCCTCAACGT
>JAEUUQ010000174.1 GCA_016787505.1 Saprospiraceae bacterium
GCACTGACGGCCAACAAGTCGCAAGCCCGCTCGTAGTAATGAATGGTGTCGGGCGCCGGAATGCCGCAATTGGCCGACGCGTCGGCAGGGAATCGGATATCGTAACGGTGCGACTCTTCTATGACAACCATCTGCTGACACACCCCCGCCGATTGGTTGCCCCAATGATCTCTTGCACTAAACCTGCGTATGATAACCCCATAGCCGCAATCGTGCAAATTGAGAAGAGGCGGCAATTCCACCGTGTATGAGCCCGGACAATTGTCCTCGGCCATTGCTGTGCCGAATAATGCCTGCAATTGAGCGGTGTCGCTTGCCTCAAAGTTATAGGGCAAATCCGTGCAACTCAAGGTTACCGCATGCGGCGCAATACACAATGGCCTGAGTTTGTCCTCTACCCATATGTTAAACCAGCATACATCACTTTGCCCTTTGATATCCGTGACTTGCAATTCTACTAATACCGAATCGCCCACATCGCAACAACTGAAATCAATGTAGTTCGCCCAAGGGGTAAAGTCGGGGGCTACAGCCTGGCAATCAGTATCTTCCGTAATTTGCCTCCTGATCTGGTACGCGCTCAGCCCGCAATTGTCCCAAGACCCCTCGTCGGCTTCATACGCGTATAATCTGCCATATCCCTGTCCGCCGACCGAAATATTGAGCGCATCATTGCAAATGGCAATGGGCGGCGTAAGATCGAGTACGCAAAACTCACATTCTAATACAGTAGCATTGCCACAAACGTCAGTCACGGTGTACCGAAAACGGTGACACCCCTCCGGTATACCCGCCACATAGCGCTGCGTAGCTCCGGAAGGCACACTCGCCAATATAATGGTTTCGGCGCCAAACCCCGTCACGACTTCGGTCAACACGGACCAATCCGAGCAGTTGTCGCTCACTTCAGGCAATGGCGCCCAAAAGGTTGCCGTACAATCAAATGGCCCTGTACTGTATAAAATGGAATCCGACAGGCCATCCCAATCGTCTGTTACCATCGGACAAGCTACCACCGGCCCACTAAAATCCCCTACGCCGATCAACTGGCTGTATATCGCCAAAGAGGAAGGGGCACACCAATTTAACAGGGTCCATTCCCGCCTTATTTTATAGGTGCTTTCGCAAATAAAAGCTACCGGATAGTCAAAATAGGAAGCCGACAAATTGCAGAATGTCTGGTCGAGGTCGCTATATCCAAATGGAGTGACCACAAAAGGATACCCCGTCACCGAAGGGTGAGGGTGACCATTGGCATCTGTCTCGAATTGCTCGTCGCACTCCACATAGGTGGTAAACGGCGGAAAGAAGACATCGGTTACCGCCGGCCTGCGAATGCTGATGAGCTGCTGGCATTCACCGGTGTTTCCTTTTTCATCGGTGGCGCCGAAGGTTCGCACCAATTCAATTACCCCGCAATCGCCGTTCAGGTTTGTTTGGTCGCTTACGCAAATTTCTACATTTCCACAGTTATCGCCGGCCGCCGGCCCATTGGGCTGCCCCGGATATCCCGTGTAGGAGAGCACCGCCAACAATTGCTCAAGCCTCTGCCGCTCCAGGTTGTTGGCCGGCCATAATATCTGCCCGTCCTTGTTTACGCTGTAACAACGCGGTACCTGGGCCGGCAGACTATCTACAGTGATTTCACCCCAGTTTTCACACAGCAAATCGCGCACCACCAATTCGGTTTCTACCGGCAGGCCGTTTAATGTGCCGGCCCCGTCACTGTATATACCCCAAGTGTAACCGCCGGTGAGCCCCGTGCCCAAAGCGCCACTGGCAGACGTCATCAGGGTGTAGGTCTGTCCAGGTACCAACGGCAGGCTTATGCGCACTACAGGGTCGAAAGGAAAAAAGCTGATTAGCGTACCGTCAAATACAAAATCGCCCTGGGCAATGATGTTTTCACACGGGTTATTTATATTAAAATTGCCCTGAAATAAGGCCGCCCAGCCCCCACCCCAAGTGGTAGCCAGGTCAAAGGTGTATACGTCGGCAGCCGTCACGGTGAAACTATACAAATCGTAGTAATGCTGGCCAGGTGTGGGATTGATGAAGTCGAGAAAGCACAGGTGATCCGCTAATGTTATGCCCGGGTCGCTACTCGTCAATACTTCCGATATAAATTGTACCTGGTGAGCTACTGCTGCTTGTGTTGTGTTTGCCGGACAAATAATCTCCGGCGGACTTTGATCTTTTGCGTGTATATATCCCCAGCAGGTGGTAAAATCTCCTGCAAGTCCTCCGGGTATCGGCTGTACTAATGCTATTTCATATAAAAATATGCCGCATCCATCTACTATGGCGCCGTTGCTGGGGTCTTCATCTTGCACCTGAATGCTGAAATCAGTTGCCTCCAGACAACCTAAATTGCCTTCCAACAGCATTTCCGGCGTGGTGAGAAGCTGACACTGCTCGTTGAGCACTATGTTGAGTGTGTCGCTGCACCCTATATCTGCTATAGGCGTCGCGTCTTGTTCTACGCGTATGCCAAAATCCTCCAGCCGCGTATTACCCGCCGCATCAGTAGCACTGATCAGTACCTGGTAATCGCCGGGAGCAGCTATCGCCTGCCAGGCGCCTGAGCCCAACGGCGTTAGGGTGATTCCCGTTGCCGGCGTCACCGTTATAAGCGGCGACATATTGCCGTTGCAGTTATCCGCTGCGGTCACCTGAAAAATAAAAGTGGCTTGCGGCGCTTCACACGGGTCTAAAACGGCTATAAGGTCCTGAGCCGGATACACGATGATCGGCGCCCAGTTGTCGGGCTGTGCATTCACCGTAACCACTGCGTCTACCAACCGTACTGCACCCTGAGCATCCGTGTAACGAGCTACCAACAGGTCGCCGTCGTTAGCTGCCTGCGTCAGGTCAAGTACGAATTCGAAGTAACCTGCCGCTGCGTTCACAAACGAAGGCGTCAGCGTAGCGCCACCCAACGTAAACTCGGCATTGGCCGGGTTGATCGGGTTGTCGCAATCGTCGATGATCGTGATTGAAGCTGTTGCCGATACGTTGGTCGAACACTGGGGTACCGTAAACGTCAGGTTACCCGGCAGGATGATGTCGGCAGGCTGGTTGGCATCCTGTAATACCGTGATCGTCGGGTTGCAGGTAATTCCCTGGTAGGTGATCACAGGAAAGAACGTACCCGGCGTTACCGAGCCTTGTACTTCAAAGTATACATTGTTCGGTCCGCCTACCTGGCCGGTGAAGAAAAATCCAGCACCGTTGAGATTGGGAAGGCCCGAACCTCCGCCGTTGAACTGTACCTGCGCGATGTTGACCGGCGCACAGTCGTCGGAGATCGTAAAACTATATACGATGTTTGCAGAGCTCTGGCAGACCGTCAGCGTTATCGTCTCGGTATTACACTGGATCACAGGAGGCTGATCGGGTGCACAGGCAGTTATCGTGATGACCTGGTCGATAAAACCTGGGTTGCCGTTAGCGTCGGTGTAAGAGGCAGATACCAGGTAGTTGCCCGCTGCCGGGAACGTCACGAAGTATTCGCGGTAGTTGTTGCCCGTGAAGTTCAACACGCCCGTAGCGCCGCCGAAGTTCACCACCAGGTTGTTGAAGTTTACTGCGTTCTGATCGCACAGGTCATCTACCTGAATGGTAATGACGCCCGTTACGCCTGTGGCGCATTCCGGAATGCAAAACTGAGAGTTGCCGATGATGGTAACTACCGGATCCGTGTTGTCCGGAACCGTCATGATCAACTGCAAGCCTGCAGGGTTGTTGGCGATGTTGCCTGCTGCGTCGCGACCGAAGATCGATACCGTAGAGGTACCCGTGCTCCAGTGTACGTCTACCAGGTAGAAACCGAAACCGTCCGGCGTTACGCTCACTTGCGTGGGCGGCTGGATCGTG
>JAEUUQ010000192.1 GCA_016787505.1 Saprospiraceae bacterium
AGAATTAACAGCAAAGGGATATGTGCTGCTTGATAAATTAGAACATAAAGAATTGGTTCCGTTTATCAGGACTTACATGAATAAACGCACCCGATTCTCTATAATCTATTACTTGAGCAACGCAATTGTTTTTGCCATTACGGGGTATTTCTTTGCAGCAGGATATAATTCGCCGGATTATAGCTTCGGCAATCGTTTCACCCATTTTAGTTACGGCTTAGCACTTGCTTTTACATTGCTGCCTTTGCATGAATACATCCATGTGCTGGCCTACAAAAGCCAGGGTGCAGCAAATACATCTTATGCAGCTAATATTAAAAAAATGTACTTCATGGCACTGGCAGACAAGTTTGTAGCCAATAAGAAAGAATTTCAGGTAGTCGCACTTGCGCCTTTTATAGGTATAACAACCGCATTAATGATAGCCATTTTTTTTGTAAATCAAACCTGGAGTTTAACACTTGCTACCACACTGCTGGCACATACCGCCATGTGTTCAGGCGACTTCGGATTGCTGAGCTATTTTGAGTATCATAAGGATAAAAATGTAGTAACGTATGATGAGATAGCGAGCAATACTTCTTTCTTCTATGGACTTGCCAGACAAACGCAGAAATCATCTGTTTAGGTCAACGGCATCTTTTTCACGGCCGAGCGTCGTCATTGCATAGCCGTTTTTCTCCCTTTTTTGTCATTCTCGAAGAGAATCTACAACATCAGGCTAGCACTCGCCCAGTCAAGCGTTTCGTATACAGATGCCCTGGCTGGCATGACCAATGATCACTTGTCGTGAAAAAATCACGATTTAAGACTTTTACATGACGCAAGATTGACATTTTGTGTTTTTTTTCTTATTTTGCGTGAAAAAATAACGAGATGATAATCAGAGTCATCATAAAAAACCTGTTTTCCTTCAAAGACTACACGGAATTCAACATGCTACCCGGGCGTTCCACCCGCATGCCGCATCACCTTTATGAAGCCGGCAGTATATCCGTGCTTAAGCTCAATGCCTTATACGGCGCTAATGGCGCCGGAAAAAGCAACCTGATCAAGTCGCTGGACCTGCTGAGAAGTTTTGTCACGGAAGGCCACCTACCTATCGAGTTCATTACCGAGGTCTTCAAATTTGACGCAGAAAGCCGCAAAAAGGACGTCTACCTGGGTGTAGAATTTATCAAAGATGGCACGCCTTTTTACTACGGTATCACTATCAACCAGGGTATTGTCGTTGAAGAAGAGCTGCAAATATCCGGCTTGGGGAAAAAGGACGATATAACCCTTTTTCAGCGTACAAACAGTGTACATGAAAAGCAATTGTCTTTATCTTTTCATGAAGACGTGATGAAAGACAAAGAGGCAGCGCTATACCCGTCATTCTTGCAAAACGAAGTACTGGAGCGAAATGAACCGGTTTTGTATTATTTGCGCAACCGGAAAAATAAAGTATTTGATCATTACAAAAGGGCTTTTGACTGGTTTGATAGAAACCTGGTGATTATTTTGCCCACATACAGTCCAGGGTTGTTAGCCCTGCCATTGGAGGGAGATGATCATTTTAATGCTTTTACGAAAGATATCATGCGATCGTTTAAAACGGGAATTCGCGAAATAGCCATTGTAAAGATGCCTATTGAAGAATACTTTGGAGAAGACGATAAAGAAGAAGCAGAGCGTATAATTTCAGAATTGAGAGCAAACCCACTAGCCACAGCGAAGGCTAACAGGACTCCAGTAGAGGAAATTCTATTTGTATTAGAAGATGGTAAGGTCTATGTAAAAAGACTGTGTTTCCTCCACGAAGAAGACAACGGCGCCAATCGGTTTTCTGCTGCTGAAGAATCAGATGGCACCAGAAGACTGTTGGAGTATATTCCGGCGTTATACGGCGCCATTTACTCCCCCAAAGTATATCTGATAGATGAAATAGAGCGAAGCCTGCACCCGCTATTGATAAAAGAACTGGCGCGAAAATTCTCCCAAGATACCAAAACCAAAGGCCAACTTATTTTCACAACCCACGAATCTAATCTGCTCGATCAGGACATCTTTCGGTCCGACGAGATCTGGTTTGCAGAGAAAAAAGCCGATGGAGCTACTGAACTCTACGCCCTCAGCGAGTTCAAAGAACACCACACGCTAGATATTCGCAAAGGGTACCTGAATGGCCGGTATGGCGCTATCCCTTTTATGGGCAATTTGAGGGATCTAAAATGGGATACTTATGCCGAAGCCCGGTAAATTCACTTATGAAAAGAAAGAATTTTTCCGGGATGCTGGCGTTTAATCGCAACGGCAGGCGGGGCAAACCTTCGGGCATCGCCTGGACGGAAGCAGGGCAGGCATGTATTTTTGCTGCACAAAACCTCTTCAAGTCCTAATTTTGGTCACCGGAATCCAAAAAGCAAAGGACTTTCATGATATTATTGTTGTTAAAATATGATAATTTGATTTGCGCCAAAGGAGGGTGTTTTTTGTTTTATTTTTTTAACACAAAAAATGTTTTTTATAAAACAAAAAGCTTCTTTTTTTGTTTTTTATTTATCTTCACAGTTCAAAATCTACACACTGCCTATGTTTCGCGCACTTCTCAACGATAAAATTGGTACTGTTGTCCGGCATTTCGCCGCCCAAATACCGCATTTATCGTTGACCAAGTTACTAAAATTATTGTACATCACAGATGAGACGGCCATGCAAGAAACAGGTACGCCAATTACCTGGCTCGAATATCGTGCTTGGAAACACGGACCGGTTCCTGCGGAGATTTACCAGGAAATCAAGCACGGAGAAAAGTTGACTATCGGCCGGCGCTTGTTTTCGCTCGATAATTACATTCAGATAAAAAGGCTGGAGAGCCCTAAACGCATGGGGCAGGAAGAAGTGTATATTGTTGCCATAGGAGAAGATGATTTATCCATGTTATCGGCTTATGAAGTCGAACTACTCAATAAGATAATACAACAGTTTGGCAATATGAACGCCACCGAGTTGATAGATTACCTGCATGAAGAGGGCTCCCTTTGGCACAAAGCTGTTCAGGAACACAAATTGGACACCAACTTTGAACTTTTTCAAAATACATCCAACTGCATCATTGATTTTTCCGATCTGATCGAGGAAGATGAGTTGCTGAAAATGGCGGCTCAATCGGCATTTGAGTCTTTGTCTTTCCATCAAACCCTTTACGAAAACAAATTGCAGCAGAATGCCTGATGTTTTTGCCCCCGGAAATCTTGTTCGTATCAAAGATTTTCAATTTGAGGACGGAAGCAGACGTGACAAATATTTATTCGTCCTGCTTCGAAACGACGGAGGCGCATACGTTATTTCTTCACTTACTACGAGTCAGAACAAACTGAATGTTTCCGCCAGAAGGATCGGATGTTATTTCGACTCAAGAATATCTACCTACTATCACTTCCCCGCCGGAGAAGTTCTTGGAGATGGCAATTTTTCCTTCGACAAAGAAACCTATATCTTTTTCAAGGAAAATGTTCGCAAATTAGACGTGGAAACCCTTACCCGTTATGGCGATCCTACTGACCCATTCGCGGTTGCTCACATAACAACCTTGAATAATGAGGAATTAAAAAAACTGCTTCAATGCGTTGTGACTTCTACTTTTACTCCGCAAGATATAAAAGCGGAGTTCACTGCTTTTATGGATTCTCTTTAAGCATTAGAACCCCCGCCCTCCTATCCATCTTCCCCCAATAATGCCGAAAAATAAGCGAGGCTTTGCCGGCTACCGGCTGCTGCCCAACTGCCCCCGTCCACTCGGCTATTAATTGACAGTGGCGCTCAAAGGAAGCAACTGAAAGCGCCGACAACTCCCCACCATCAGCCGAGGCCGCTTTTTGAAGACATTCCGACTGAAAAGCTATCCGCTCGGGTTCAAAAACTGCTTTTCTGTTGGCAAAATCTTTCAAAACCTCCCGGTACAGCCGCTCATGCCGCCACCAGAAGGAATCCGGATGGTAGGTGGAAACGGCAGGCCCTAAATCCAAAGCCGGCGGTGGAAAAGTAACCGGTTTGAATACGCTCAGACAGGGAGAAGAAGTGGCGGTAAACCAATATTGCGAAGCTCCCGGACGGAGTTCACACGCCATGGAGCCGGTGGTTTGCGTGGCATTGCGGGTCACGAAATTGCCTGCATGGGCGCAAATGGAGTTGCCCAGCAACGGACGGTCGGGCTGATAAGGCTCAGTGGGATGCGAACGCAGCAGTTCCATAGCCTGGGGCAAATTCATAGATGAATGGTCCCGCAAAAAGCAATCGGATTGAAAACGCCGCTGTCGCTGTGCCGAAAAGGTGGTGTACAACCAGTCGGCGTAGCAATCCGCAAAGTCGAAGTCTTTCCCTTTTTTGAGAAAGCCTTCCCGGCGGGCGTGGGCAATCGCGTCCGGGTGGATCAGGTCGTATTCCGCGCCGATGGTCAGACCGTTGCTGATGGCGTAGCTGCTTTTTACCTGCTTCGCAACCCAAAGATGGTCTGCCGTTTCCAATACCCAGGCTTCTTGTGTGTCAGCCAGGATGTAGCTATTGTGGTAGGCCATCGAGCGGTCGTAAAGCCCGCAGATCCCGCCTTGTCCGTGATCGGCGAGCAGCCCGGTGATCACTTCCAGGCCTTGCCGGGCCGTCGTTGCCCGTTCCAGGGCCAGCCGCAGCAAGTCCATGCCGGTGAGGCCGCCGTTTTTGCGGATGGGCATGCGGGTCCAGACGGCTTCGTTGCCGATGGCCAGTCCGTGCTCGTTCACACCAAATTCGGCGCCCCACATCCAATAGGGCCGGCCAAGCCACACGGCATGAGTTTCCTTTACTTGTGGGATAGCAAGATAGGTGCACTGCAAGACAGCCCCCGGCTCGTACTGCCTGCGCGGGTGGTATTCGAGCGCTTGCACCTCATTGGGCTCCCGGTCGCTGTTTTTGCCGAAAATGATGCCCCCGTTTTGGGTTTTGGGTGGCAGCGCCACAAAAGTATCGCACATACCTAGCGTTTTATGGGCCCGGGTAAAATGAAATCGTAGGGCCGGCCCAGTAGTTTTTGCTTCACCCAACGGTCTATTCGCCGGGCTGCAAGGAAAAATTGCCAGATGAATTTGTCTTCCCGGTAATACCGGCGTATGGCTTCCGGGGTAATGGCTTCGTTGTCAACTAAATATAAGTTTATTTTTTCTAAAAAAACGGGAATAAGATCCGGACGTTGTTCTTTATACAAATTGGCCACCAGGTCGATATACACGTCGCGGTGGCGATAATAGCGATTCATCACATCATCCAGAAAAAACAGCTTGATGACCGCCTGCAGCGGCCCGGGCGCGCTTTTCAGCAACAGATCGGGATTCAGGGTTTCTTTGCCCGCGCGTTTAAATAAAGGCGTGCTGGTGTCGATATAGACAAGCCGGTGGCCGCCCTTTTTTTCGAGCCACACCCAATTTGACAACTGCCCGTCGATAGCCGCTTCCAGTTCAGGTTTGTTTTTTTGGTTAAAAACCTGCAAGTCGTGCAGCGCATAGATGATGCGTTCCAGCATATCGAGGTTTTCTTCTTCGGTCTGCACGTGTATTTGCCGGTGGCACAGGTTGGCGTCGGGAAAACGCTCCTGCCCGATATACAATACGAAAAGCCGGTTGTGTTTTGGAATAATATGACAATCGTGCTTCGGCAAGTCCAGTCCGGCCTCGGCCAGTATATTGCAGTATTCGTTGAAATTTTCCAGGTAGGCTGCGGCTTGCTCCAGCGATTCAAACAGGGGCAGGCGCTTAAAAACCCAGCCCTCGATATCCTTGATAGCAAAGATAGCCGATATCTCGCCATAGCCGATCAATTGGGCCTGTGCGGGCAATTGTTCCAGTCCGCCGGCGCCGAGTTCGCGTTCAAAGGCGGTTAGTATGGCTTTCAGCTCTTTCATGGGCTGTTCGTTGTTCATAGCAATCAACTTAAGGGTTTATTTCTCATATGGCGTTGACTAATAGCGACTAAAATAGTCGCTTTGGAGCGCCTCGGTATTTTTGTTACTTTTTTCATCGCCAAAATCTAAAACTCTGCGTCACTCCGTTTTACTCCGTTTAACTCTGTGGTGAAAAAAACTTGTTGCACACGCTATTATGGAGGTTAGAGCTTAACTTAATTTCGCCATTTGATCATACAAACTTTTTGCATCCGAAAGCGCGCCGTCCAATTTTACGAGCGTCTCTTCCACCTCATGCGCTTCAATAATCAGGGGCGGCAAAAACTGGACAATCCGCTTGTCGTTATTGGCGTACAACATCAGCAGCCCGTTGTCGTAGGCCGCTTTGGTGAAGATTGGGCCGGCCAGTTCGTCTTTCAATTCCAAACCCATCATAAGGCCCATTTGGCGCAAGCCGATCAAAAAACCGGCGTGTTTTTGCAGCAGCAAATCAACACCCGTTTTGAACAGCATTGCCATTTCATTGACGTGCGCCAGAAAACCCGGGTCGGAAGAGATCTCCAGCACGCGTTTCATCACCAGGCAGCCTAGTTCGGCGCCGCCAAAAGTAGACACATGGATAAACGGGTCGGCATGAAAAACCGATTCCAGTCGCTGGGAAAGAACAGTAGCCGCAATAGGATAAATCCCGCCCGACAGCCCCTTGCCCAGGATCACCATATCGGGTATCACCCCAAAATGCTCGAAAGCCCAGAGCTTGCCCGTTCGCCCCAGCCCGCATTGCACTTCGTCCAGGATAAGCAACACGCCGCGTTCATCGCACAGGCGTCGCACGGCCTGCAAATAGCCGGGAGGAGGAATGACCATACCCAGCGTGGCGGGGATAGTCTCCAGGATCACTGCCGCTGTATCGTCGTCAATTACTTGCTGCAAGGCATCTATTTCTCCAAAAGGAACCTGTTCAAAGCCGGGCGCCTGAGGCCCGAAAACCTCCCTGTATTTGGCGTCGCCGGTAGCCAGCGCCAGTCCGGTATGGCCGTGGTAACCTCCCATAGCCGAGACAATCCGGGACTTGCCGGTATACGCCCGCGCCACTTTAATAGCCAGGTCCGTGGCTTCTCCGCCGCCCACCCCATACACCGCGTAATTCAGGTCGCCGGGCATCAGGCTGGCCAGCAAGGCCGCCGTTTCCGCCCGGGGCAGACTGACCAGGTGGTGATTGCCGATATCCCAGCGGTCCAGCCCGTTTTTCAGCACTTCGATGAGTTCGGGATGGCGGTGGCCCAGGTTGAACACCCCGCCGTTGCAATGCAGGTTGAGCAACTGCTTGTCGCCCTCGATATCGTGGAGATAACAACCGCCTCGCGCCCCAGGTACAAAGTCCATCTGGAAACTTTGGAAAAACCGGGCTTTTCCCGAAGAGACATGGCTGGAGAAGTCCGCAAAAATTTTCGCTTTATCAATGTCCGGATGCTGCTGCATAATATCGGGCGAGGGTTGGTTAGAGTTGAATTGGGATAAAGATACGAAATCAAGTGTACTGGAAAGGGGGGAATGAAGAATGAAGAATGAAAGATCCCTGCACTTCATGCGCCAGTATATCCAGCCTTCCCAATTCTCCACGCAGCGTGTGGAATATCACCCCCCCCAACTGATCAATATCACCCCCCGCCCTTGTCAATACGCATAATTTGCAGAGAATTTCGCACCTCTCAACCAGTCGCCTAAACATGAAGCGTATTATGTGGAGTGTCCTTTCCGTATTGTTGTCCGTCCTGCTGATCCTTGTGGGAATAGTATGGGCCTGGAGCCCCGGCAAGATCAAGCCGTTTTTGGATGAAACCGGGAAACCGCTGCGGGGAAGCATGTCGGAAAAAATATTTGTCGACATCAATGGAGTAAAGCAGGGGATGTTCATCCGTAGTAAGGATGCACACAAGCCGGTATTGCTTTATTTGCACGGCGGAATGCCCGATGTCTTTCTTACCCAACAATACCCCACAAGATTGGAAGATGATTTTACGGTCGTTTGGTGGGAACAACGCGGCGCAGGGCTGTCTTTCCGGGCTGATATGCCTTTGGAGTCGATAACGCCGGCGCAGCTTGTTGCTGATGTTATCGCAGTAACGAATTACCTCCGCAACCGCTTCGGACAGGAAAAGATTTACCTCATGGGGCACTCCGGGGGAACCTTCATCGGCATACAGGCAGCGGCAAATGCGCCGGAATTATTCTACGCCTATATCGGAGTGGCACAGGTGTCGAACCAACTCAAATCGGAAGTAAGGGCGTACGAGTATATGCTCGAACGCTTTCAATCGGAGGGCAACAAAAAAATGGCGCAAAAGCTGAAAGAGGCGCCCGTAACTATGACGACGGGGATACCAAACGCCTACCTCAGACTGCGCGACGCAGGCATGCACTGCCTGGGCATTGGCACAACTCACAACATGAATTCGGTTATCACCGGTATTTTTATTCCATCGTGGCAGTTTCGAGGCTATACGATACGCGAAAAAGTCAATTTATGGCGGGCTAAATTTCGTTCGGGAGTTAGTGTAGTGTGGAATACAATGGTATCAACGGATTTGAGCAAGGAGACGCCGAAACTCGATATTCCCGTCTATTTTTTTCACGGCATTTACGACTATACCTGCTCCTATGCAGAGGCAAAAGCCTATTTCGAGCAATTACAAGCCCCGGTAAAAGGGTTTTATTCTTTTGAAAAATCAGCGCATAGCCCCCTATTTGAAGAACCCGAAAAAATGCAGCAAATTTTGCGGGAGGATGTACTGGCAGGGAAAAACAAATTTTCTACAATAAAATGAAAAAGGCTGTATACGCTCAAAACAAAGCCGTTTGCGAAAATAGCAAGCGCTAATTCATCCTCCCTTTCGCCAAGTCACAAAGTCGCACAGTCTAATGTTGTTAACTTAAGCCGATTTTTTTACCACAGAGTAAAACGGAGTAAAACGAAGTGACACGGAGTTTTAGTTTTTTTTTCATAACAGCGTCAAAATCTGGCTCTGTGTCACTCTGTGTGCACTCCGTTTAACTCTGTGGTAAAATAAATATCGCTTGGGTTTTTCCTTGAATTGACTACATTAATCGCCAAGTCACCTCCTCCCCATCGCCGTCAGCCGCCGCCATACCCATTCCAGCGGGCCGTATTGGAAGCGGGTAAACCACCACTTGCTGAATGCGATTTGTAAAGTAAAAACGACTAACGCAATGCCAACTGCTATACCGGCGCCAAACTCCCCGAGCAAGCCTAATCCGTAGGAAAAGAAAATCAAGGTGCCGAAAACGGTTTGCATGACGTAGGTAGTAAGCCCCATACGCCCTGCTTCCAGGAAGACGAGTAGCCGGGTTTTCCATTTTTCTTTTTGGAAGAGGATCACCGTCAGTGAGACGTAAATAGTAGCCATCGCGGCATTGAGCAAATCATAAGGCATGCCGCCCAGGAGTCCCCACAACTTGTAATCCATTTCTATTTTCAGCGCGCTGACTGTTAGTCCAATAGTCAAAAGGATGACAAAGCAAATCAAAAATGTCCAGAGCGCCCATTTCATCCATTTTTTGAAAATTTCAGGCTGCGCGAATATGTTTTTTCTGCCGGCGTATAATCCCAATAAAAACAATCCAAATGTGATATAAATCCGGCCCGATCCGACCTGGAATTGCATTTTGGATTTAAATTCAAAAAAATTGGCTTTTAATATCTCGAAATAAGTACCCGATTTAACGGTATTGTAATATTGTAATAATTCAGATTGAGGCGTTTCAAAAAAATCGC
The DNA here is from genome assembly GCA_016787505.1 of Saprospiraceae bacterium. GTDB lineage: Bacteria > Bacteroidota > Bacteroidia > Chitinophagales > Saprospiraceae > JABWBR01. Next base: position 9,711 of record JAEUUQ010000192.1, read on the forward strand.
CGGTTAAAGAAGTGTGGGTGATAAATTCCACTACGCGGGTCAAAAAAGTAGGCACATTGGCTATTAAAAAAGCGGCGATAATCAGCAGCCATTTATCGCTTACGCGGATAAATAAAGGCAGTAGAAATCCCAACATCGCATAAATAGTCAGGATATCCCCCCGGTAGTGCAAATGGTGAATAGCGCCGATAACAAAAAGGATGAATAATCGCCAGATAAATCGCCGTACAAAGTGGGGATCGCCCTGGTTATTGTTTAGTTGTATGGCAAAACTGAGCCCAAAAAGGAACGAGAATATCATAAAAAACTTGCCGGAGATCAGAAAACTCACCAACCCCAGTACGATCTGGTCGAAGAGGTTGTGAGTCATTAAATTCGCATGTTCTTCCGGCGGCGCGCCGGCATAATATTGCTCTACAAAATGAATGATGCCTATGCCGAGCAGGGTGAAACCTCTTAATACGTCTATGACTTCAATTCGCTGGGTTTTAGCCATTGTTGTAACTATTGTGTCGGGTGAAAAAACAGGATGATGGCCAGGGCCGGATACAAAGTAACAAGAGCAACATTATCAGGCTATTGATTTGGATGAACGGCATGGATTGTCGTTTCAGTAGTGGGAATAAGCCGACAAGGGAATGAGCAGACAGCGCCAGGTGTAGATAGGGGAATTAAACGAGGCTACAACTGTCAAGGAATATTTGACGGTTCTACAAGAGGGCAATCGGGCTGTCATCGTAAATCGTGAATGCATCGTATTATACCCGATAGGGTGCAAATTATTTTAAAAAAGAAAAACAACCCCCGATAGGGTATAATTTCAAGAAATGCATTATTTTTGTACCCTAAAGGGTATACAATGAATTTGGCATCATTTGTTAAAGAAAAACGGGGCGCTGTAAAACTCACACAACCGGAGTTGGCTGAAAAAGCAGGCGTCGGATTGCGTTTCATAAGAGAACTGGAACAAGGGAAGCAAACTTTGCGATTGGATAAAGTAAACCAGGTGCTGGCCCTGTTTGGCTACGAAATGGGGCCGATAGCATTAAATCGTCTTAAATAAAGCTTAATACGATGAGAAAGGCTGCCATAAAAAGAAATGCGCAACTGGCCGGGTGGCTTACTCAGGATGAGCATGGATACCGCTTTGTATATGACAAAGCCTTTTTAGCCTTGCCCGATGCCAGGCCGGTTAGTTTAACCCTTCCGCTGCAGGAAGCACCTTATACTTCTAATGTTTTATTTCCGTTTTTTGATGGCTTAATCCCCGAAGGTTGGTTATTGGCTATTGCAGAAAAAAATTGGAAATTAAATTCCAGAGACCGGATGGGCCTGCTACTGGCCTGCTGCAAAGATTGCATCGGGGCAGTCAGCGTAGAAGAAATTAAGGAGGACAATTTATGAACAGATGTTTGTATTGTTATCTCCCCCTGGCAAATGGTGAACAGGATTTTCATCCCACCTGCTCCAAAAAAATATTTGGTCAGATCACGCCTCCAGCAATGCCCTATACGGAAGATGACCTGGAGCCCCTGGCAAGGGAAGTGATACAAAGTCAAACCGCTGTAACCGGTGTACAGGCCAAACTATCCCTCCACATCTCCGGAAATGATAAAGAGAAGACAGGGCAAAGATTTACTATCGTAGGATTATGGGGCGCCTATATACTCAAGCCGCCGACCCTCCATTATCCTCAACTGCCCGAAGTAGAAGATTTGACCATGCATCTGGCTGGAATAGCTAAAATAAGAACAGTGCCACATAGTCTGATCCGGTTGGCATCCGGTAACCTGGCGTATATCACAAAACGAGTGGACCGCACAAAAAAAGAAAAACTGGCCATGGAAGATATGTGTCAATTAACCGAACGGCTTACAGAAGATAAATACCACGGCAGCTATGAGCAAGTAGCAAAAACCATCCAAAAATATTCATCCACACCCGGCTTGGATGTGGTGAATTTCTTTGAAATAGTGCTGTTTTCTTTCCTTACCGGAAATGCGGATATGCATTTAAAAAATTTCTCCCTACTCGAACAACCCGGATTGGGAATGGTCTTATCTCCCGCGTATGACCTGGTAAATACTGCACTGGTAAACCCGGCAGATGATGAAGAAATGGCGCTTACCTTAAACGGTAAAAAGAAAAAGATAAAAAAACAAGATTTTATTGCAGCGATGAATACCTTAAAAGTCGAAGGAAAACAGCAACAAAATATTTTTACCAAAATGGAAAATGCCTATCCCAAATGGATAGAGCAAATAGACAACAGTTTTTTGAGCGATCAATTTAAGGAACAGTATAAAGAACTTTTGGCAGAACGGCTCAGGAATTCAGGTGACTTATTTACGACACGTTCTTAAAGACCCGAATCGGGCCTCTTTAGTGATTTGCCAAATAACCATTATTTTATATGCCCAGGCTACTAATAATTATAGGAATAGGCGGTTTTATCGGCAGCGTAACGCGCTACTTACTGACCAATTTTGTCAATAATTACCTCTCCTCCAACTTCCCCTACGGTACGCTTGCTGTAAATATCCTCGGCTGTTTTCTCATTGGAATTTTTGTCGGTTTATTCGACCGGGGAAATATCCTGAGTCCCGAATGGCGATTATTTCTGGCCACCGGATTTTGCGGGGGCTTCACTACTTTTTCTACTTTTTCTTACGAAAATATCAAGTTGACTCAAAGCGCTGAATTTTTTAACCTTTCTTTGAATGTAGCTGCAAGCGTTTTCCTGGGTTTTGCCGCAACTTATCTTGGCATGCTACTCATTAAATCCATCTGACTATGGAACTCGACCGCGATTCAAAACTGCTGCGCATCTTCATAGGGGAATTCGATAAATCACAACACACCCCTTTGTATGAAGCGCTTGTGTTGGCAGCCAAAAAGCAAGGCATTGCCGGGGCTACCGTCATCAGGGGAATTCTCTCTTATGGAGCAAGCAGTCGCATTCATACCGCCAAGTTGCTCGACCTTTCGCATGATCTTCCTATTATTGTGGAGATTGTAGACAGCGCCGAAAAGATTGATCAATTCCTGGAGACAGCCGATACCCTGATTGAAGCCGCCAATTGCGGGGCCTTAATCACGATAGAGAAGGCGGAAGTTATCCGGTACAAACCGAAATCACCGTAAGTACAATGCCTCCTACGCGCATCCTCACCCGCAACGTCTGGATACTTTCGCTGGTCAGCCTGATGACCGACGTGGCCAGCGAAATGCTCTACCCCGTCATGCCGGTATATCTGAAAACCATCGGTTTTTCTATTATACTGATCGGAGTATTAGAGGGGTTTGCGGAGGCTGCCGCGGGCCTGAGCAAAGGTTACTTCGGCAACCTGAGCGACGCGGTAGGACGCCGGCTGCCTTTTGTGCAGGCCGGTTATGCGTTCAGCGCCATTTCCAAGCCGATGATGGCGGCTTTCGTGCATCCCTTGTGGATATTTTTCGCCCGCGCCGTCGATCGCCTGGGCAAGGGCATCCGCACCGGCGCCCGCGACGCCCTGCTCTCCGACGAAGCCACGCCTGCCACAAAAGGACAGGTATTCGGTTTCCACCGCGCCATGGACACGCTCGGCGCGGTGACGGGCCCTCTGCTGGCGCTGGTTTTTCTATCGGCAAATCCCGGGGCGTACCGCGCACTTTTCCTTTGGGCTTTTGTGCCAGGGGTGTTGGCTATTGCGTTTACTTTGTTTATTCGGGAAAAAAGACACACGAGGGCGGTAAGCATAAGTAAGCCGGGCTTCCTGGATTTTCTTCGCTACTGGCGTCGCAGTCCCGCCGAATACCGCCGACTGGCCGGGGCCTTGTTACTGTTTACCTTGTTCAACAGCTCGGATGTGTTTTTGCTGCTCAAAATCAAAGAGGCGGGCCTGAGCGATACCGTTGTGATCGGCATCTACATTTTTTACAACCTGGTATATGCATTAGCGGCCTATCCGCTGGGCATTGCTGCCGACCGGCTGGGCATGAAACGGGTATTTGCGGGCGGACTGTTGCTCTTTGCCGCCGCGTATGCGGGCATGGCATTTGCCCATACCCAAGCCGTATTCATCGCCCTGTTTTTCCTTTACGGCTTGTACGCCGCAGCGACAGAAGGCGTGGCCAAAGCCTGGATATCCAATATCTGCGAAAAAAAGGACACGGCAACTGCCATAGGTACTTATACCGCTTTTCAAAGTATCTGCGCCCTGCTTGCCAGCAGTCTGGCAGGGCTCATCTGGTATTCCGCCGGGCCCGCCGCTACTTTTGGGTTGAGCGCAGTAGTGGCTGTGCTGGTGGCGGGCTATCTATTACGAATGCCGAATTACGAATTACGAATGGGGAAGTTTGATTAGTTTTGGGGTAACCAAATCTTTAATCAAATGAAAACGGGAAATGTAATTCAAGAGAAGAGCTATGCTTTTGCTTTGAAGGTTGTCAAATTGAGTAGATGTTTAATTGAAGAGAAGAAGGAGTTTGTTTTGTCCAGACAGCTTTTAAAAAGCGGAACCTCGATTGGCGCTTTGGTGGAAGAAGCCATTGGCGGGCAAACGAGTAAAGATTTTTATGCAAAAATGACGATCGCTTATAAAGAAGCCCGCGAAACCAGGTATTGGCTCAGGCTCTTATGCGATACCGATTTTATCGAATATTTTGAATCCCAGGAGTTAATCGCGGAAGTGGATGAATTGCTAAAAATTATTGGGAGTATACAAAAAACCATGAAGAAAAAAATCGAGAATGACGAATGACGAATTACGAATTACGAATTACGAATTACGAATTACGAATTACGAATTACGAATAATTATTTAATTATCAATTTAATAATATTTAAAAACATTCGTAATTCGTAATTAAACATTCGTAATTATGAAGCAGTTACCAACGCGCAAGGAGGCCCGGGAACTCCTTGAAAAACACGTAAAAGACGAATATCAGCGGTATCACGCCATGATGGTGGCCACTGCAATGGAAGGTTATGCCCGGCACTATGGGGAAGACAAGGAATTGTGGTTCCTCACAGGCTACCTCCACGATCTCGACTTCGAGGAATATCCTGAGGAACACCCCGGCATAGCCTTGCAGTGGTTTCGCGAATGGGGTTATCCTGAAGAATTTATCCACGCGGTGGAAGCGCATGCCTACGGCTACCACGAATTCCGCACCCTGCCCAAAACGCGCCTGGCCTCCGCCCTCCTGGCCTGCGACGAAATCTGCGGAATCTTTTTTGCCTACCAGAAAGTGAACCCCGTACCTTATGGCGAGATGAAAGTAAAATCCATAAAAAGCCGGCTCAAAGAAAAAGCCTTCGCCGCCAAGATCGACCGCAGCACTATCTACCTGGGCTGCGAGCACCTGGGCGTCACCATCGACGAGCATGTGGAGAATTTGATCCGATTTTTGGGCGAAGAAACGGCTATGGAACGGCTATGAAATATTTGCCGATTTTCATTTCCCTTTTGGTTCATACTTGCGGTATAAGCCAGCAGTTTGATACATCCCGCTATCGAATTGCAGTAGAAATACCGGATAAAACAAATGACTTTTTTGCTCATGACCGCTTTTGGCGGGGAGCCGACGGCGCGTCTTCGATTGACCTCGAAAACGGGAAAATATTATGGCTGTTTAGCGACAGCTTCATTGCGCTCGATTCCTCCATGTCCAGAAAAAACTCCAAATTTATAAGAAACAGCATAGCCATACAGGAAGGATATGATATGCAAACTGCTGTTATCAAATTTTACTGGAATAAAAAACACAAGAAAAAACCGCTTGCATTTTTTCATAAACCTGGCAAAAGCTGGTATTGGACCGGGCATGGGACAAGAATAGATGACAAGCTGATCCTGTTTTTAATGAAAGTACGCCGTATAAAAACAGGACTTGGTTTTGAAATTTTCGGCTGGTCTGCGGTGCTGATCGCAAACCCGGATGAAGACCCCTCAGATTGGAAAATGCAATACCTCGACGGTGTGGATACCTATGGATTTATTGCCGGTTCGGCAGCAGTTATTAAAGACGATCGATACCTTTATGCATTTGGCGCAGTGGAACCTGCTACGCACGAAGCCTACGTACTGCGATGGGATCTGAATAAAGTACACGCAGGAAATTTAACTTCACCTGAATGGTGGATTAAAGACAGGTGGTCGCCCAGAACCTCCAAAGGTATTGTTCCCGAACCTTTATTTATCGGAGGCACAGAATATTCGATACATTACGACACGACATTGCGGCAATTCATTCAGATCCAGTCCTTTGGTTTTGGAGAAGCTTCTCTTGGCATAAGAATGTCGGATAGCCTGACCGGCAAATGGACTGAGCCGTATTTGTTTTATACGCCTGAATACCCGGGGGTAAAAAAGCCGTTTATGTATGCGGCAAAAGCGCATCCGGAGTTAAAAGGCAGCGGTCTTTATATCACCTATAACGTCAATAGTTTTGATTTGGGCGAGTTGATAGACAATCAGGCGATCTATTTTCCAGCGTTTGTTGAAATGAAAATTGAAAAGAAATAAAAACCGGATTTGCCTGGTTTTACACCCCTGCTTTGCGTTGGGCGGCTTGTTCCAGGGCTTGCAGGTTGGGAATGAAAATTTGCTTTCTGTTAAACTGAATAAAACCTTCGTCTTCGAGGTCGTTGAGCAGTAGGGAGGCGGATTTGCGGGAGGCTCCGATAAGCATGGCGATATCGCTTTGGGTGAGCGAGTGGTCAAACACAAAACCACTGTTTTTGGGGCGGCCGTAGGTTTCCGCCATGTCTTTCAGAAATTCTACCAGCCTTAATCGTACATCTTTAAATAGCAATATTTCAATGCGGCGCTCCAAGCGGCGGATGTGCTCCCCGATGCGGCGGTTGATCTCTATGGCAAAAGGCACATAATCACGTGTAAGCTCGCGGGCTTTGTCCACGCTCATTTTGCAGACCTGCGTGCCGTCTTCGATCACTTCGGCAAACTGGCGGTGTTTGGTTTCGCCCAATAGTGCCGTTTGGCCCAGTATTTCGCCTTTGCCTAAAATAGCGATGACGTATTCCTGACCATCGTTGTCGTAATGCCCTATTTTTACCTTGCCCCTGTCGATGAGGATGATCTCTTTAGCGGCGTCTTTTTCAAAAAAGAGAAAATCGTGTTTTTTGTAGCCCTGATTGGGATGCTGTTTTAGATGCTCCTCGTATTTATAGGGGCAAAGTATTTTATAAAAATCAAATTGATCAAAATACCATAGGTTGTTCATCCTATTTGAGTTTGAAAAAAACGAAAGTTAAGGGCTTTTAGATCACGCCGCAAGGGCGATTTTTCTATTTACCGGACGTAACGCACATGGATGCATTCATCAGGTCGGACTTTGTTGCCAACGAGATGTTTTTGTCTTCATTTTTATAAAAAACCAACCAATCGCCAAAGCGGCAAATATCGCCGCAGATCCAAACGGCGTCGCCCACAAAAGGCAGCGTTTCCTGGTTCAATGGGTGGCCTTGAGCGTTGGTCAACAGGAAATATTGCGCTTGCCCATCACCAGCTACGGTTTTGAACACGGGCGGTATGCCGCCGGCAATACAGCGGGCGGCGCAGGAGCGGTGTGGTTTTCCTTCGCCGGGTTTCATAACGCCAAACAGGCATTTGGGGTCGGTGATCTCGCCCGGGAGGGCGCCGCTACCCAGTTTCACGGGCACGGGCAGCCCGGCAGGAGCTTGTTTATCTTCTATCACCTTTTCGAGGTGGTGCATTTCGAGCAGGGTTTTGCCATCGTGGTAGATCAGGGAGCCACTGAGGCGCACCATTTTATGGTCGAGATTGATTCCTTTTTGTTGTTCAATAGCCGACAACATTTCCGAGGCTCCGTGTTTGCCGGGGGCGACCAAGAGTATTTGCTGAAAAACGGGTTTATCATCCACGTCAATTCCCCGGAAAACGAGGAGAAACGGCGCCGGCGTTTTCACCAATACGCCTTCAAGCGAGGTAAATTGCCCCAGTTCAAAATTTGAAGAGGCAAAACCGCTTTGGTTCATTACCGTCACCGCTCCGATCAAGGGTACGATCAGTAATAGCACGATCACGGCAAATCGCACCTTGCCGGCAATATCGGCCGGCGCTTCCGGCTGCCAGCCGATATAAAATTCATCGGTTTTGGCTTTCATAATCTTCCGCAATTTTGTTGAGTTTTTCAACTGCTTGATGAATGCGACACGGCGGTACGGCTGTGCCTTCGGGATAAGGTGTGGGGTTGACAAATACCACGCCGTCGATCAGTTTTAGGTCGTAGGTCTCTAGTTTTTCGGTAAATGGCGGCGGCGACTGCCCATTGTGCGGCAGGTATTGATAGCCATGCCAGGGGCAGGTTATGCATCCGTCTACGATTTTGCCTTCGCCGAGCGGCCCGTTTTGGTGGCGGCAGAGATTGTTGACTGCCGATAGCTGACCTTCGTATTTAAAAATGGCAATGTTTTCGCCTTTGATCAGCACGGTTTTTGCCCTGTTGTCGGCGATTTCATCAACCGCACAAACCGGATAAAATCCATCCCTTGATTCGCTTTTTTCTTCGGGATTGAGCGTTTGTTTTTGGGACAAAAAACCCGACCAAACGTGCAAACCCGTTACGATTAATGCGCCAAAACCCAGCAAGGAGATCAGTATGGACGATTTTTCCAATTGAATAACCCCTAGCAATACGTGCGACAAGAGCATGAAATAGGCCAGGTATACCATCATATGCAGCGTTTTCCAAACCTTCGGCGACAAGTTTTTGAGCCAAAAATCGTGGCTGGTGGCGGCCATCAGACTAAGGATGAGCAAGGCAAAAAAACCGAAGACTTCAAAAGGAAACCGGCCTAATGAACCGTAGTTGGAATTTGACAAAAACAGCGATATCAGCGGATCGGCGTTGCCGAGGGCGTGGAATTGAACGATACTAAAAATGCCGTGCGTCAGCGCCACGCAGCACATAGCCACGCCCAAGTGGCGGCGGTTATACAAAAGGGGCAAGAGCCGCTTGTCGATGCGGACTAGCGGCCCGATGCACAAGATGATGTGCAACATCAGAAAAGCCAGCGTGCCCGTAGCTCTAATGACCAGCGTTTCCGGCGTGATTTCCGGATGAAAGGTCAGTTGCAGTGCTGAAAAAACGAGCAGATACAAAGCCATCAGACCGAGCATGACGCGGTCGTACATACGCTTTTGGCGGTTCCACAATACGGGGGCATAATTAACGCTCATTGTTTGTTGCTAGTTTTATCGTTTAACCCCTCGGATAATGAAAGCGTATCAATAACCTTGCTTTTTATGGGGTCAAAAAAAAGCAAGGTGTATGCGTGATCAGTCGAGGCCTTACCCAGCCGGAAGCGGTGCATGCCTGTCATGATCAGCTTGCCGACGAGTGTGCCCTGTTCCGGCAGGCTACCGGGTTTTTCCGATAGGTAAACCAAAGTAGCCGGCGTTACAAGCGGTTTAATTACCTCTACTTCCAGCTGTTGTTCACCGTCGGGGCCACCGTTACGCCAACGTGCGATGAAAGAGTCATTTGAAGCGGTCTTCCAAACTTTGGGCAGCGCAGCCGCTTGGTAACTCAGAGGCTGTCGTACTTTTACTATTTGCGGCAGGGCTACAACAGCCGCGATGAAAACTACCGGAATGGCTGCCGATAGCAGCCGCCACACCAGCCGATGGTATTTTCTAAGCGAAGGCGTCATGACGAATGCGACTTGGATTTTGAACGGTTGATGTATTTGGTTAACAAGACGACCCACAATAACACAGAACCGGGAAAAAGCAAGAAACGCACGCTGCGGGGCGATTCCCGCATGTTATCATCGAGCCGGTTTGCGCCAACGGCCAGGAACCACGCAGCAAATGCAACGCCGAGCAGCAGGTAGGCATAAAAAAGAAATACGAAGATGGCTACTATATTCATTGTTGTCGATTAAGCGTTTGATGCATCCTGGCCGATCTCCGCCACTTCTCTGCCAAGAAAAAAACCTATTGTCGTTCTCAGCAATACGATGACGGCGAGGCTCAGTAACTCGTTCAAATCGGGATGAACCATGGATCGAATGATGTCGGAAACGATGTAAAAATCCAAGCCCAACAGGATGTACAGCCCCAATTGTCTTCGCAGACTGCTCAGTTGGGAAAGGGTGGTCGTTTTGCGATAGATGTTCCATTCTGTTTTCAGAAAATAGCCCATCGCCTTTACGAATCCCCACAGCAGGATGCCCGTGCTGAGGAGTTCGATGACCTGGGCTATTTGCTCGAGAAGGATGCTTAGTTTGTTCATTATGATAAATGTATTACCAGATGGTCAGCGCCTGTAGTTCATGGATATAGGGAAAAAACCGGGTTTTCAATTGCTTAAGCTTTTTATTCAGGTGGTCAATACGTTGTGAAAAAGTCGTGGTCAGTGATGGCTCTACCTGCTGTTTTTTTATCAATCCGGCAAGTTCGTGGCTGATGATGGTCAATTCTTCCTCCTGAATTTTGGAGAATTCCTGAAGCAAATCCCGGAGCAGCGGCTGGCACCAGGTTGTTGCGTTGTCGATACCCATCAGCAGTAATTGCTTGTAAAATTTGACCTCTAGTTCAAGGTAATGCAACTCATCTTTCCGGTATTGGAAGTTGGGTTTGCGAAAAAGGGGGCGCGACGCAGCTGGCGCCATATCATTTTGGGGAATGGTGTAGGTTGTCATATGGGTGATTTTATTGGTTAAAACAGTCAAGACTCGTTATACACTTTCAACACGGTTTCCCGCAGGGTTGATCCTGTGTCTGACAAGAGGAAGGCGATGGCCTCGGCGATATCACTGGCTTTTACCCACTTAGTGAAATCAGCCTCGGGCATGTTTTGGCGGTTGGCAGCAGTATCAATCGTACTGGGCACGAGAACGGAAGCCGTAATTTGCTTGCCCTTGCCCGCTTCGTTGATGAATTCCGCCAGGCGGAACAGTAGCGATTTGGAAAGTGCGTAGGCTACCATGTCTTTACCCGCCTTGGGCAAAATAGCCGGTCGTGATCCTACCAGGATAATCTGACCGCCGCCGCGTTTTTCGAAGTGTTTCAACAGGGGTCTGGCCACAAAAAAAGCAGTTTTGAAATTGAGATTGATTTGTTTGTCGAGCATTGCCCCCGTAGTATCGGAAATGCTTCCCATGGCAAATCCGCCGACGAGCAGTACTGCCGCGCGAAGGCCGGGGTATTGCCCGGTGATTTCTTCCACGTAGCTTTGAGTGGCCGCCTCGTCGGTGAGGTCTACCTGCCGGGCATCGAGGAGCATGGCGGCCATGTCCAGGGGCACATCGCCGCTCCCCACGGTGGCACAGATGCCGTAACCTGAGTCGTATAGTTTTTTTACCACCTCGCTTCCAAGGTTGCCGCTTGCGCCGGTAATGAGAACATGATTAGGCATGGTGATTTAATTCTATTTTAATGATGAAACAAAGATAGGGCTAGCCGACTCCTGCGTGTGTTACGCGCGTAACAGTGCGGTGTTTTTATGAATAAAATAATTTGAGGCGCTACTTTGCCAGGTTGTCAATCAGGAAAGTAGGGCCCAATACTTCATAAGTGTCGCAATTGTGCTTATTGCCTGAGAAATGGCATTTCATAGGAAGGCAGTTACCTCCGTGCAAGCGGCGGTAGTTCCATCGATAAAGATAACCCGCCAGCATCATTCCGCCAATTGGAGTTGCAAAATAAATCCACCAACCGGTCCAGATATTTCCGGGTAGGGCAGAAGCTATGGTACGGGCAGGATTCATGCTCATGCCCGATAGCGGCGCTTCGAAGGTGATATAGAGGGCAACAAGTAAGCCGGCCAGCCAGCCGGTATAATCGGCATATCGGGAATTGCTGCACAGTAAAACTGCTGTGAGCAGGATAAAAGAGATGGCAAATTCTGCCGCAAATGCAGTAGCTATTCCGCCATTGGGTAAGGTGGCTACATAATTGACAGCAGCATCGGCGAGCCACAGCGGGGCAATGATTTTTACTAAAAAAACAGCAAGAACCCCGCCTGTAAATTGCGCAACGATATACCAAAAGGCATTTTGCCAACTGATGCGCTGCATCTGCAGGTTAGCCAGCGTCACCGCCGGGTTCATATGGGCGCCTGAGCGTTTGCCCCATGGAGAATAGATGAGGCAAACTGCGGTGGCGCCCATGGCGAGTCCCATCAGCGCTCGACGTGCAAACCCGGCATTTACAACCTGATGCAGGGAGGAGCCGGGATGCTCCAGTAGTATGGCGAATACGCAAGCCGACAGCATGAAGATGCCCAGCGCCCAGGCTTCAATAAGGTAGATGCGCCAGTTGTGTTGGAGGGATTGCCACATGGTTAATTACTAATGAATTTTTTCCAATGCTCGTTAGCCGAGGTCACTCGTTGCGCCTCCGGCTTTTTCAGCTCGTTCCATAATCCCAGCGTGTTGGTGAAGAGCCGGTTGTAAAAGAGTAATAGCCGCCCATCGACGATTTTGTAGGTAAGCGGATCTACATCCACTTTCTCGCCGTTTTGGGCCATGGCATAAGCACACCAGCCGCCGTAAGCGGGCTCGTATTTGTCGGGGTTAGTAATAAAGGCGTTTTTGTTTTCGACGCTGACGAAGTAGTAGGTTATACCGTCGTGCTGGTAGCTATGATCCTTTTTCCCTTTTTGCGGTTTTTGGCCAAAATAGGAAACCGGGTCGTAGCCGTCGATCGCCAGTCCCTTTTTATCGGTGTGAAAATGTTGTTTGCGCTGCGCTATCGATTGCGCGTCTGCCTGAAATTGCAGGAATAAAAAGAAGCTCATCAATAAAGCTATTCGAAAAGTCATATTGAAAGTGTTATTGGTGTTAATACAGATTCTTGCACCTTTGCCATGGCCAATACCAGCATCCCTACCGACCAGGCTTGCTGCGCGCATCCGCTGCCGACGCTAAAGCTGTCTTCGCGGTAGTCCAGGCCGTGATAACGCCGGGTATTGGCGCCCGACAGGCTGGAGGAGGCGTAGCCGCCCAACCCATTGGTCACGAGCCATTCTTTGGCGCTGAGATCTTCAAAGCCGGCTTGAGAGAAAGATAACATCGTAGTTTATTTTATATCGCGGCTTATCAATTCCGCCACCAGGCCCGTCCAGCCCGTTTGGTGGGAGGCGCCTACGCCCCTGGCGGAATCGCCGTGGAAGTATTCGTAAAATAATATGAGATCTTTAAAATGCGGGTCGGCGGCGTAACGCATTTCCTCGCCGTGGCAGGGACGGCGTCCGTTTTTGTCTTTTTCGAAAACAGAGACCAAACGCCGCGAAAGCTCGGCGGCGATTTCCCCCAGGTTTTTCTCGTTGCCGCTGCCGGCAGGGCATTCTACACGCAGCTCGCCCTTGTAATAGGAGTGGTACTGCTGCAAGGCATTGACGATCAGGTAGTTCATAGGAAACCAAACAGGGCCCCGCCAGTTGGAATTCCCCCCGAATAAGCCCGAACTACTCTCGCCCGGCTCGTATTGCAAGCCGAATTCCTGCCCTTCGATGTAAAACTGATAGGGCTTTTCATGGATTTTCGATACGGAGCGGATGCCACCCGGCGATAAAAATTCCCGCTCATCGAGCATGGCCTGCAGCAGTCGCCGAAGGCGATCAGCAGGGATGAGCGATAGCAGCAGATCGGAATTCGACTTGTGGTTGTCTACTACCTGGTAGTTGCAGAACTGCCTGCGGTAGTCAATAAACCAGTGCAAGCGGCACTGGAAATCGGGGGCTTTTTTTAGCATGTCTTCCGGAATCCGCAGCACAGCAAACAGGGTACTCAAGCCTACGAGTGAACGCACCTTCAGCGGGTGGTAGCGATTGCCGGGCAAGGCCAGGATGTCGTAGAAAAAACCCTCTTCTTCGTCCCAGGCGCCTGTCCAGTCTTTGCCGATGCGGTTGAGGCTTTCAGCAATGTAGACGAAGTGCTCGAAAAATTTGGTGGCTACGTCTTCGTAGGAGGAATCGTGTTCGCAAAGCAGCAGCGACATTTCGAGCATATTGAGGCAGTACATGGCCATCCAGGCCGTGCCGTCGGCCTGCTCCAGGTGGCCGCCGCCGGGCAGCGGCGCGCTGCGGTCGAAAACGCCAATGTTGTCGAGGCCGAGAAAACCTCCTTCAAACACGTTTTTGCCCTGACTGTCTTTGCGGTTAACCCACCAGGTGAAGTTGAGCAGTAGCTTGTGAAAGGCCTTTTTCAGGAACTCGTAATCCGCCGTGCCGGTTTTTTCTTTGTCTAATTTGAAAACCTGTAAGCACGACCAGGCATGTACCGGCGGGTTGACGTCGCCAAAGGCCCATTCGTAGGCCGGTATCTGCCCGTTGGGATGCATGTACCACTCCCGCAGGAACAGGATGAGCTGGTTTTTGGCAAAACCGGCATCGAGCATAGCCAGGGGCACACAGTGGAAGGCCAAATCCCAGGCGGCGTACCAGGGGTATTCCCACTTGTCGGGCATGGAGATGATGTCCTCGTTGTTGAGGTGCATCCATTGATTATTGCGCCCGCTCAGACGGCTTTGTGGCGGAGTCGGCTGACCTGGGTCTCCGTGCAACCAACGCGGAATATCTATATTGAAATATTGTTTGCTCCACAACATACCCGCGAAAGCCTGGCGCTGGATGAGCTTTTGATCCTGGCTTTTTTCAGAATCCCCAGCAGCAAATTCAGGATTATTATAAAAATCATCGGCTTCTTGTATTCTTTGTGAAAAAACCTGGTCGAACGGTTTTCCGAATGGATTACCTTCCAGTGGCCTACGGCTCAATCGGGCCCGTACTTCGATATGCCTGCCAGCCAATACCATATACTCGAATAAAGGGGCAAATTTGGTGCCCTGCCGGTTAGACTTCATCTTTTCGATTAAATCGAGATTATCGTCTACTACAATGGCATGAAAGGCATCTTTTACAAATGGCGAAGAATTGGGCGTCCCATAAAGGCGTTCGTTATTGGTCTCGTTTTCTGTAAACAGCAAAAAATGAGGCGTCTGGAAGTAAAAATAAAAAGTCCCCAGCTCTTCGTGTTCCAGGATTGCGCAGCCAAATTCGTCGCTGAGGTAGTCCAGCCGGATTACTGGTTTATGCTTCATAACGCCGAAATCCCACAGGTTGCGGAACCACAAAGTAGGCAGCACACTCACGGGAGCATCTTCAGATCCGCGATTGTGTACGCTTATTTTAATTAAAATATCCTCTTCTTCCGCTTTTGCATATTCGGTAAAGACGTCAAAATAAGGCGCGCGGCCCTCAGCGTCGGCATCAAAAACACCCGTATCCAGTAGCTCGTATTCGCCTTCCTGCCTGCCCCGCCTTCGATTTTCTTCTACCAGCGAAGCATAAGGGAAAGCCCGTTGCGGATATTTGTACAGGTGCTTCATATAAGAGTGCGTAGGCGTATTGTCGAGGTAGTAATACAACTCCTTGACATCTTCGCCGTGGTTGCCCTCCTGTCCGGTTAGCCCGAAGAGGCGTTCTTTGAGTATGGGATCTTTGCCATTCCACAGGGCTACGGCAAAACAAAGCCGTTGCATATCGTCGGAGATGCCGGCCAACCCGTCTTCGCCCCAGCGGTATACCTTGCTTCGGGCGTGATCGTGGGGAAAATAGTCCCAGGCAGTGCCGCCGGCGCTATAGTCTTCCCGCACAGTGCCCCATTGGCGCTCGGAGAGGTAGGGCCCCCAACGCAGCCAGGGTTTACCTTGCCGGTAGTGCTCGTTGAGGCGTTGCTTTTCTTGGGTGATTACATTTTTCATGGCTGGATGTTTTTCAAAATATTATCCGTTGTCTTCAAAACCCGGGTACAGCGTCATGCCGCCGTCGACGAATAAGGTAGTGCCGTGTATATAGTCGCTCTCGTCACTGGCCAGCCATACAGCTGCGTTGCCGATGTCGGCTACGTCGCCCACCCTTTTGTAGGGTATCAGCCGAAGTAGTCGCTGCTCGGCCTCCGGCGTTTCCCAGGCCATGCGGTTGATGGGCGTTTTGATGGCGCCGGGGGCGATGCTGTTAACCCTGATTTTCATGGGACCCAGTTCCTGTGCCAACGAACGCATCATCAGCATGACGCCGCCTTTGGAGGCCGCGTAATTAACGTGTCCCGCCCAGGGTATCAATTCGTGTACCGAGCTCATGCAAATGATCTTGCCCAGCGAGCGGTGGCCATTCATGCCCCGGCGCAGAAATTCTTTGACGGCCGCCTGGGCACACAGGAATTGCCCGGTAAGGTTGACCCCCAGCACGTAATTCCACTGTTCGAGGGTCATTTCGGTGAAGGGGGCGTCTTTTTGGAGGCCGGCGTTATTCACCAGGATATCAAGGGTGCCAAAAGTGAGAATAGCTTCTTCAAACATGGCATCTACCTGGTCTTTTTGGCTCACGTCCGCTTTGACGGCGATGGCCTTGCTGCCGGCTTTTTGGATGGCTTCCACGGCTTCATAAGCGCCGGCGCCGTTGCCAGCGTAATTGACCACCACGTTAGCGCCGGCTTCTCCAAGCGCGATGGCGCATGCTTTTCCTATGCCGGAGGACGCGCCTGTGACGAGGGCGGTTTGGCCGGCGAGTTTTTTGTTGTCCATAAAGAAATGGTTAAGAATTGGTGACTTGTTGTTGCACCGCGTGGTCGATGATACATACGGTGCGACTGACTTTCTCTTCGGATTAGACAGATTGCGCTACAACGACTACCTGCCCCAACAAACTGAAGTACATCGGTAAGTATGTTGGAATTTTATTTTATGTCTTTAAAAGTTTGATAGCACAAAGTTAGCCCAGGTATAAGGGACGGGATGATACGTACGTAACAGATGCAATATTTTTTATCATCACAACACAATCAGCATACTATTAAACCCATCGAACCCGTCATTCTCCCGGAACAGGTTGCGGGGGTCGCTCATCCACTCCTTTCGGTCGATGATAAACTTGTAGCGGTATACGTCGCTTTTCAACAGTGGTATGCTGCCGTGCCAGATCCCCGCTGCGCCGTTGGCATCAAGCGGCAACCGCTCACGCCAGCCCACAAAATCGCCCGTCACTTCTACGCTTTTTGCGCCGGGGTGCTGCAGGAAAAAGTCGATGACCATTCGTCGATAGTCTATCACTGGCGTGATGCCGGGTAGCGGCGTCAGCGGCCGGCCCGCAGCCATCTGAGCGGCATGAAAGGGCTGTATGACTCCCCAGCCCTGACGCTGCACGTCTTCACCGGGCAGCTTTCGGGCAGTGACATAGAGAATTTCGCGGATGGTATCTGGTGTTAGTCGTGGATTGGCTTCCAGCATTTGAGCGATGACCGAACATACGATGGGCGCCGCAAACGAAGTGCCATCCACATGCTGGTAATGCGGCGAAATGTATTTGGCCTCGTCAATCCGATTTCGCAATAAATCATTATCATCAGTTTGCAGGCGTTCAAACAATTCCGACGCCTCAGCTTGCTGAGCTGTGCCTGGCAAAATCGGCGCGGCCAGCCATATCGCCGGGGCGATGACGTCGGGTTTCTGAAAACGGTCGACGGTGTCGCCAAAAGTGGAGTGGTACAGGGTATTGACCAGCGGGTCGAGGGTGTTGCGGTCGTTGAACCCGCCCACGGTGATGGCATGTGGAGCATTGGCCGGCGGTCGAATGGGGGCGTTGGGATCGTTGCCCGCCGCAGCTACTACGTTGATGCCTTTGCCCACCGCCCGCTCGACGGCTTTGTCGATGGCGCTGTCTGTCCACGAAACCGTTGCGTCGTCATAAACCGACAAGTTGATGATTCTGATATTGTATTTGGCCCTGTTTTTTACGGCCCAGTCGAGAGCCCGAACGATGTTGTCGGCGGTTATCGAGCCGCTCGCATCGGTTACTTTAAGCAATACAAGTTTTGCATCCGGGGCGATGCCTCGATATAAGCCATTGGATAAAAGCCCATTGCCGGCGCATACAACCGAGGTCATGGTGCCGTGCCATTGGTGATTGGCCGGGGGCTGCGGCTCGCCTTCCGTGGGTAGTTGTCGAAAGCCTTTCCCTTCGGATTGGGTGATGTCGAGATGCGCCAGTATCCGGTTATGGGGCCTGGTCAGGTCGGGATGCGGGTAAAAACCGCTGTCGATAAAGCAGATTGTAACGCCCTTGCCCGTCAGGTTTTCGTCGGCAAACAAGCGCATGGGGGTAGGGAATATTTTGTAGCCGTTTACCTCCCCCGGCGAGCCGTCTCCTTTGAAAAAACAGCGCTGCAATTCGAGATGGGCCTGGTCGATGCAACGGGTGCAGGCGCCCATTTCTGCGCGCCAGTCCAGCGTTTCTTCCTGCAGCTTTTCTACCAGCGGCTTATCAATTGCAGGGTGGAATTGCCGCACCAGGTATCCGTGATCCTGCCCGCAAATAGGGCATTTTGTTTGTTCTTTCATGGCATAGCATTTATTCGCGC
This sequence comes from Saprospiraceae bacterium, assembly GCA_016787505.1. GTDB lineage: Bacteria > Bacteroidota > Bacteroidia > Chitinophagales > Saprospiraceae > JABWBR01. The sequence continues at coordinate 28,105 of JAEUUQ010000192.1, forward strand.
ATCACCCCGCCACCTCATCTTGTCCATGATGTGATCGCCCACGCGCAAGGCGTTGGCCATGGCGGTAAGCGAGGGATTGACAGCGCCGGAAGAAGGAAAAAAGCTCGTATCCACCACGTACAGGTTGTCGAGGTCGTGGGCCTTGCAATTGAGGTCGAGCACCGAGGTATCGGGGTCGCTGCCAAAGCGACAGGTACCCGACTGGTGCGACACACCCGATATACCGAGTTTGTAGCCCAAATAACCTTTGATGTCGTAGCCGAAGCTTTTGTCTACGTTGTCAAGAATAGTGATGAGCTTCTGCCGCAGACGTTGATAAGCTTCCAGGTTGGTAGGGTTGTAAATCAGTTGAATACTACCGTCGGGCATTAGCTTTACCTGGTTTTCGTATTTGGGCAGGTCTTCGGTTGTAATAAAAAAGTCTATCGTATGCCGGGTGTAGTAGTCCAGGTCGTATTCCTTGTCCGAGCCGAATTCTTCCTGCAGCAAACCCAGCAGCGTATCGGGGTCGGTTTTGCCCATCAGCTGGATAAGCCCCAGCGGGTAAGAAAAATCGGGGGCGCCGTGATAAAATTCGCTGATCAGAAATGCTTTTTGAAACAGTGCATTGTTGGCCTTGCCAGTCACCGCCAGTACCGTGCCGTTGTTATGGAGCATCAGATTGCGCCCCACCAGTCCGCTGCTGTTGCCCAGCCCGTTGGAGTGCTGGGCATTGGCAGAGCGCAACAGCAAGGCTGCCGAGTTGATAGCGCCGCAGGCCAGGAAAACGACATCGCCTTCGAAAGCCACTTCGTCGCCATCCAGCATAGCCATCACCTTGCTCACCCGTTTGCCGGTATGATCGGTCAGCAACTTCTTCACTTCGATACCGGTTACGAGCGTCACATTGTCGTAGGTCAGCGCTTGTTTGATGCCCACCACATGGCTATCAGCCTTCATTTCGGTTGGGTCGGGGTAGCCGTCGAACAGGCTGGGCACAGCGGCCGTATCGGGTCTGCGCAAGTCTTCTGGCAAGCGTATACCCAGCGGTGCGGGCGCCGGGCGATGGCCCAACATTTCCAGGTTGTCGAACAATTCCTGCATATCGGGCTCGGGCCGCATGGCAGGGTACGGATATGGCGCACCGGCATAAGGTTCTGTCGAGTCGGCGCCACGGGCGCCGTGGACGCTATACATGCGCTCGGCTTCGAGGTAATAGGGTTCAAAATCGCGGTAGGGCACATCCCATGCCGGTGAAATACCGTTGGCGTGCAGGGTTTCCTGGAAGTCGCGCTCCCGCAGTCGCAGCAGCGCCGCGCCGTACATCTTCGTATTGCCGCCCACGCAATAGTGCGTAAAAGGCGCAAACGCATTGCCGTCGCGGTCGTACCAGCTTTCCTTGGTGCGGTACCTCCCTACGGTATACACCTCGCGGGGATTCCAGTTCTCGATTTCTTTGGGTAGGTATTGGCCGCGCTCCAGCAGCAGTATCCGTTTACCCGTGGGCGCCAGCTTGCGGGCAAGCGTTCCTCCGCCCGCACCCGTGCCGATAATGATTACATCGTATTTGGTCATAATAACAATCTGTTGTTTGATGGGGCAAAGGTAGGGGCAACGCAAGGGTGGGTTTGATACGGGGGTAACAGATGGGAGGAAAAGTGATGACGGGGGTATTCGCTTGGGAGTTGACGACACCGAATTATACGCTATATTAGAGCCCGAACATTACCACACAAAAACTGATCACCACAATGAAACCTCTATTTACACAGCTCTTGCTTGTCCTGGCTATGTCAATGCTTTCGCTCTCTGCGTCGGGACAAACCCTTGAATCCTTCGGCCTCTCCCCTGGCGATCAAAAAAAGCTGAGCAAAAAAATCGAGGCGGCCCCTAAAATATCCACCGCGCCATTTATCACACCCACAATTATTCGCGCCGACCAGCGGAATTTGTCTTCTTCTCTGCGCACCGATGGCGCTACTTTCGAAATGCTGGTGAATAAAGGGCATGCAGGAAAAATTGGAGAAATATTCCTCTCTCCCGATAAAACGAGATTAATCACCACCAGCGAAGATGGTCAAATTATCACCTGGGACTACCAGACCGCCTCCGAATTGCACCGCCTGGGCCGCAACAAAGCACAGGTGAGCTATGGACAAGACGTTTGGATGGTCAACGACTCGCTTGCCGTTATTAAAGGCGTTACTACCCGGCTTTATAATTACAAAACAAACCAGGTATTACAAAGTATCGATAAAAACGTCGATATATATACGAGTCAAAAACGTTTGGCTATGAAGGATTTACCCCGTAGAATAATCCAGATATACACCATCAGTACTTTTTCACCCGAATTTACGATACCTTTTCCCAGCGATGCCCTTGCAGATCGGGTAGACATACAAATATCCAATACCGGAAAATTTTTGATTATGGACTATCAGGACCAGGCGTTTAAATATCATTACCAGGTTATTAATTTAGAAAATAAAGCTGTCGTATTAAAAGGAAAAGCGGATATATTGGGAAATACGAATGCCTTGTTTAGCCCCAAGGATGGCTTCTTATTTATAAAGGAAAGTTTTACAAAAATAGACATTTACGAGGCCAACAAATTTTCTCGCATAAAAACTATTGAAGTGAAAAATGGAGATCTTGGGGCTAATGTTTTGTTTGGCAGCGACGACCAGTCTTTTATACTTAATTCGGAAAAAATGTTTGGCTTCTATGATGAGAAAAAATTAGGTCAAAATTCAATGTGGTTCAATACTACTACCTGGAAAACAACTAGCCTGCCGGCTAATTATTCTTCCGTAGTTTTGACATGCAGGGTGAATGGCAGTCGGGTGCTTGTCTATCACAAGTTGGCAGCCCGTTTATCACTATATGATATGTCCAAATCGGCAAATGTTTGGGAGATAAAGGTGGATACCGCCAATTGGCAATCAGGCTTGGCCTGGAATCCTTTTTCTATTAGCGTACATGGCTCCGCCGGTCGTTTTTTTGTAGGCAATACGTTGGGCGTCATTCACGAATACGATTTGTCGAACGGCGCCTACGTGCGCAGCATCGGTCATACGCCGGCCGAACCCATCGCTTTGGTCAGGATTTCAAAAGACGGCAGGTTCCTTGGTTTAGCTTATGGCAATAATTGGATAGGGGAATTAAACCAGGTACGAGGTAATAGAAAAAATTATTTGAGAATAATTGATCTGGCCACTTTTAATATAGTAAATGAAATCCCAAGCCAGGTTCCAATTATGGATTTTAATTTTGATAACGCCTCCAAGCGGGTCGCTATTCTATATCGAGATGTAAATAACGTACTTCAAAAAGGGATCAATTTTCAAGAAATAGTTATTTATGATATGACCACGGGTACTGAACAAAATAAAATAAATACCCCGCTGTCGATTACAAAAGGCGAGGAGTACGCTTTTTATGAAACAACAGCCTTCGATAGAATCCTGTTTTCCAAAGACGACCAGTTTATTATCACCGGGAGCTACAACTCCGGTACTTATCTGAGTTATTGGGATGCTGCTACCGGGCAAAGCAAAAAGCGCATCGAAGATCCCTATAAGATAAAGCTCACACTTAAAAATGGAGTAGGAAAAGATTTTACAGAAGAGTACGAAAATCTGGGGTTTGCAGATGTAATTTTATCAGATAACGGCAAATACATCTTGTCCGTTACTGGCGTAAAAGACCGGATTAAAATTTGGGACTACGCAACAGGGTTACCGGTATTGGACGCCGCAATTCCTAATCCCTCTCCTTCCGCAACCCGGTCAAGCGGTTTTAGATGGAGCGGCAACGGCCAATACGTATCTGTCAATTCTTCAAGTTGGCCTTACATCAAAATTTATAACTTAAAAACACCCAAAAACTATTTATTGAAATTTATGGACGACTGCGCCGAAGGCGTTTTTTCTATTGATAGTAAATACTACGTCTTCGCCAATAAAGAGACCCACAAAATCGGTTTCTTTAACCTCGAAAGCGGCGATATCGCCTATACTTCAGATGGGCATAGCGATTTTATCACCGGCATTGCTATCTCACCCGATGGAAAAACGATGTGCAGCGCTTCAAAAGACGGCGAACTCATTATCTGGGATTTTGCATCCAGATCAAAAATCGGTTCCTATTTTTCCCAGGGATTAGGACAGTACTTTTTCATCACCCCCGATTTTTATTTTTCGGGTACAAAAGAAGCCTTAAAACAAAGCAACTTCGGCACATTCAAATTAGACGGCGCCAATTTTCCGTTTTTGGAGTCGGATGTGTTTTTTAATCAGCCGCACGTGATCATGGAAAGGCTCGGGTATGCCTCCAAAAAAGAAATCGACTTTTTCAGGCAGGCCCGCGAAAAAAGACTCGAAAAACTGGGATTTGCCAAAGACGCCAGGCTGAGCAAAAACTACCCCAAAGTGACCATCACCGGCCAACAAGGCGTTTATCGCACGGATAAAGAACTCTTTACAATTACCATTAAAGCTACCGATGCCGCCCAGGTCATCAAAACCATACACGTGCTGGTCAACGGCGTGCCGATATGGGGCGTCAACGGCAAAGACGTGGCCGCCGAAAACAAAAAAACAATCGAAAAAAAGGTGACCTTATCCCTCTCCACCGGCAATAATACAATTGCCGTTTATTGTACCAATATTTCGGGTATCTCTTCTTTTGCCAACGCTTTCCAGGTGCGCTACGAAGCGCCCGCGCCGCCCAAGCCAAGTCTGCACGTCATAGCTATGGGCGTTTCCAATTATCAAAACGCTGAACTAAACCTGCAATATCCCTCCAAAGACGTCAACGACCTCGCCCAGTTTTTTAAATCAAAAAATACCGTATACGAAAAGGTGACGGTACAAACCCTTCTCGACGAACAGTTTAATGAAAGGGGATTCAAGAAACTGAGAGAAACACTGTCAAAGACCAAAATCAACGACGCCGTGGTCGTCTTCTGGGCAGGCCACGGCCTCCTGGATGACAACCTCAACTACTACCTCGCCACCCACGATGTGGATTTCAACAACCCCGCCGCTAAGGGCGTCTCCTACGAAGCGCTCGAAGCCTTGCTCGACAGCATTCCCGCCCGGCAAAAACTACTGCTCATCGATGCCTGCCATTCCGGGGAGTTAGACAAAGCATCGGTAGCCCTCATCAAAGAAAAGCGCACCGAAAGCGGTGAGGTAAAATTCCGGTCGTTTAATACGCGTGTAGCGCCCCGAGCAGACGGTCTG
>JAEUUQ010000279.1 GCA_016787505.1 Saprospiraceae bacterium
TCGCCCTACCTGTTTTATTTCGATTTCGGAAGCTACCGCATCTTCGGCTCTTCCCCCGAAACGCAGATGCAGATATCCGGGGCAACGGCCCGCGTGAACCCCATTGCCGGTACCTTCCGCCGCACCGGCGACAACGAAGAAGACGCTCTCAATGCCATCGAATTATCTAAAGACCCCAAAGAAAACGCCGAGCACATCATGCTCGTGGATTTGGCCCGCAATGACCTGAGCCGCCACGCTAAAAATGTGCGGGTGCGCGAGCTGAAAGACATCCAGTTTTTTAGCCATGTCATCCACCTGGTATCAAAAGTAGAAGGCGACTTACCCCCCGGCACAAACCCTATGCAGGTATTTGGCGATACCTTCCCCGCCGGTACGCTTTCCGGCGCCCCCAAATACAAAGCTATCGAGCTCATTCAGCAATACGAAAACCAGCAACGCAGCTTCTACGGCGGCGCCCTGGGATTCATCGACTTCAACGGGCAGATGAACCAGGCTATCGTGATCAGGTCGTTTATGAGTCAGGACAATACGCTGTTTTACCAGGCCGGCGCCGGCGTCGTGGCTGCCAGCGACGAACACAAGGAATTGCAGGAGGTGACCAATAAACTCGGCGCTTTGAAAAAAGCCTTGTTGGAAGCTTCGTTTATTGGTAACTGTTTAGGAGGGTTTAGCGATTGGGTTTAGTTATTTTACCCTACTAAACCCTACTAAACCCTACTAAACCCTACTAAACCTTTATTAAATAAAAAACTATGCGCGTCCTCGTCTTGGATAACTACGATTCATTCACTTTTAACCTGGTGCAATACGTGCAGGAAATCCTCGGTCAGCCCGTGGAAGTATACCGCAACGACGCGCTATCCCTGGAAGCCGTAGCGGATTACGACGCCGTCATTTTATCGCCGGGCCCCGGCTTGCCGGCAGATGCGGGTATCATGCCGGCCCTGATTGCGCGATATGCGGCTGCAAAACCCATTCTGGGCGTATGCCTGGGCCACCAGGCGATCGGAGAGGCCTTTGGCGCCCGGTTGGAAAACCTGGCGCAGGTATTTCACGGCATAGACACCCCCGTGCGGATCACAGACCCGGAGGAACCCTTGTTTTTCGGCCTCGAACCGGTAATCATGGCGGGCCGGTATCATTCCTGGGCGATTACCGGCGAGGACTTGCCCCGGGATTTAGTAGTGACGGCGGTCGACGACACCGGTGCGATTATGGCTATGCGCCACCGGCATTACAACGTGAGGGGCGTGCAATTCCATCCGGAGTCGATCCTCACCCCCGAAGGTCGCCGCATGCTGGAGAATTTTTTCACTTATTGCGTGCCTGTCGCTCAAAATGTATAAAATATGAAAACCATCCTCCACCAATTATTCGAACACAAAACGCTGGATCGGGGCCAGGCCAGAGACACCCTCTTGCAGATCGCGAATGGCGCCTATAATCCGGTGCAGGTAGCCAGCTTTATGACCGTATATCAAATGCGGCCTATTATCCTTGCGGAGTTATTGGGTTTCAGCGATGCCCTGCTTGAACTTTGCGTGCCCGTCGACGGACAGGGCATTGATGCCGTGGATATTGTAGGTACCGGCGGCGACGGCAAAAATACCTTTAATATTTCCACTTTGGCGGCGGTAGTAGTTGCGGGCGCAGGCTATAAAGTAGTCAAACACGGCAACTACGGCGTTTCTTCCGCCGTGGGATCTTCCAACGTACTGGAAGCGCTGGGGTATCAATTTACCAACGATACCGATGAATTGCGCCGGCAACTGGACCGGGCGGGCCTTTGTTTTATGCACGCACCTCTGTTTCATCCGGCATTAAAAGAAGTAGCGCCGGTGCGTCGCCAGTTGGGCATGAAAACTTTTTTCAACATGCTGGGGCCGCTTGTCAACCCCCTGCAGCCCAAATACCAACTGCTGGGCACTTACAGCCTGGAATTATCCCGTCTGTATCAATACGCCATGCAAGAGCGCGGTCGCAAATACGCCATCGTATACGGCCTCGACGGCTACGACGAAATATCGCTTACCGGCGCTTTCAAGCTGCGCACCAATGAATCGGAGCGCTTATGGCAGCCTGAACACCTTGGCCTTCCCCGCTATGAGCCCGAAACGCTCCACGGCGGCGAAACCCCCGAAGCCGCAGCGGCGATATTCAGGGACGTACTTCACAACAGGAGCACCCCCGCCCAGCGCGACGTGGTGGTGGCCAACGCCGGCGTAGCCATCTATACCATGAAGCCTGGCAGCGCTATCGGGGATTGCCTGGCCGAAGCCCGCGAAAGCCTGGAAAGCGGCAGAGCGCTCCGCACCCTCCAGGCTCTCCTCCCCTGATTCCCATTTCTATTTCAAGCAGAACAAATGACCATCCTACAAACCATTATCGACTACAAACGCCAGGAAGTCAAAAGCCGAAAAGAAGGCATCCACCGCCGGATACTAGGCGAAAGCCCGTTTTGTAGGAGAAAAAACATATCCTTGCGCGAGCACCTCACACGCGAAGGCGCTTCGGGTATCATCGCCGAATTCAAACGACTGTCGCCATCAAAAGGCCCCATCAATCTTAATGCCGACGTAGAACAGGTCACCACCGGCTATACCAGGGCCGGTGCATCGGCTTTGTCGGTACTCACCGACTTCAACTTCTTCGGGGGTTCTGCCGACGACCTTACCCGGGCGCGTTGCAACAACCACTACATCCCCATATTGCGCAAAGACTTCATCATCGACGAATACCAACTTCTGGAAGCCAAAAGCATGGGCGCCGACGCTGTGTTGCTCATCGCCGAATGCCTGGAAAAATGGGAGGTGGCCGCGCTGGCCAAACAGGCAAAAGATTACGGCCTGGAAGTCTTGCTGGAATTGCACGACGAATCGCAACTCCACAAAATTAACGACCATATCGACCTGGTAGGCGTCAACAACAGAAACCTGAAAGATTTCTCCGTGAGCCTCGACATAGCGCTGCGATTGGCGCCGCTGCTGCCTAGCAGGATAGTAAAAGTAGCGGAAAGCGGACTGTCAGACCCCGCAGCGGTGCAAATGCTGCGCCAGGCGGGTTACCAGGGTTTCCTCATCGGTGAACATTTTATGAAATCTACAGACCCGGCGGCGGCCTGCACGCGATTTATTGGTAGTCTAACATAAAATCCCATTACCTTCATGCCAATAACACAACAAACGGTATAGACATGAAAATCAAAGTATGCGGCTTGCGCGAGCCGGCAAATATCGAGGAAGTGATCGCTTTAGGCATCGATTATGCCGGTTTCATTTTTTATAATAAATCACCCAGAAACGCCGATGGGAAGGCTTTCAAAAGCTGGATGGACAAAAACGAGGCCATATTTGGTAAAACCAAAAAAGTGGGCGTTTTCGTCAACGCAGAAATAGAGGCCGTATTAAACGCCGTGCACGACTACCGGCTCGACTTTGTGCAATTGCACGGATCTGAAAGCCCCGAATACTGCCGGGAGTTAAAGACCTACTGGAGTATCGGCTCCCTGCGCAGCGCCCAACTCATCAAAGCCTTTGGGGTTGATGAGAAATTTGATTTCAATGACACCGCTGCTTTTGAAGGCTTGTGTAGCCTGTTCCTGTTTGATACCAAAGGCCCTTTACAGGGCGGTAACGGCGTGTCGTTCAACTGGGATTTGCTGGGTAATTATAGCGGGTTTACGTCCTATTTGCTCAGCGGAGGCATTGAGGAAGCCGACGCGGCGGCTATTCGGGCTTTGCCTTACAAGCAACTTGCCGGGGTTGACGTCAACAGCCGTTTTGAACTCAAACCCGGATTAAAAGATACAGATAAAATAGCACGTTTTATTGCCGCTTTGCGCGGCGATTAATAATTGAAAAACAGCCGATTGCATGATACATAATACGACTTCGCCCTCGCAGCAGGCTAC
>JAEUUQ010000293.1 GCA_016787505.1 Saprospiraceae bacterium
GTTCTTCGTAGCTCACGCCTGCAGCGCGCAGCGTACAGGTCGCTTTGGTGAGCTGGTCGATTTTTGTATAAATTCGCTGAAATGCTTGCGTCTCCATCAGGCCGTTTTTCTTTCTGCCAAAATATCCATCAATGCAGCTTCATTCTCGCGGAATTCAGCCGATTCAAATTCCAGGTAGTTCATCTGGCGCAATTGGTTGATAATGCGCTTGAAATACGGGTTTACTTCTTCGTATCCTTCAAATTGCAAGGAGGCGTTACACACCTCCATGACTTTTTCCAGCATATAGCGCTGTCTCACCATGGGCGTGCGGGCGTCCACGGGGTCGAAGGCGTCCTGTTGCAGGATGACGCCATCCACTACCTCCGATTTCCAAAAGGTCAGGTGATAGTCGATCGACACGCCGTCGTCGCCCAGGATATTGATCTGTTCGGAGGCTTCTTTACCGCGGATGAGGATGTTTTTCAATTGTGTCACCTGATCAACCCAGTTGGGCGCTATATTTTCGTTGAGGAAGCGCTGCAATTCGGGGTATTCCAGGTATTTCGAATAACTGTCGATAGGGTCGATGGCGGGGTAGCGCTTGCTGTCGGCGCGTTGCTGCGACAAGGCGTAAAAACAGCGGGCCGCCTTGCGCGTCGATTCGGTAACGGGCTCTTTGAGGTTACCGCCAGCGGGCGACACGGTGCCGATAAAGGTGATAGAGCCGGTTTTGCCGTTGTTGAGGTATACGATGCCGGCGCGGGCATAGAAGTTAGAGATGATCGCCGACAAGTCCATCGGAAAGGCGTCGGGGCCGGGCAATTCTTCGAGGCGGTTCGACATTTCGCGCAGGGCCTGTGCCCAGCGCGAGGTGGAGTCGGCCAGCATGAGTACTTTGAGGCCCATAGCCCGGTAGTATTCGGCGATGGTCATGGCGGTATAAACCGACGCTTCGCGGGCTGCCACGGGCATATTCGAGGTATTGGCGATAATTACGGTGCGCTCCATGAGTTTTCGGCCGGTCCAGGGGTCGTCGAGTTCGGGGAATTCTACGAATAGGTCCACGACTTCGTTGGCGCGTTCGCCGCAGGCGGCCACGATCACTACGTCGGCTTCGGCCTGCTTCGACATAGCCTGTTGCAATACGGTTTTGCCGCTGCCGAAAGGCCCGGGTACAAAGCCTGTGCCGCCTTCTACTATAGGGTTAAGCGTATCGATGGTGCGCACGCCGGTTTCCAGGAGTTTAAACGGGCGCGGTTTTTCGCGGTAAGCCTTGATGGCCCTTTTGATCGGCCAGCGCTGTACCATAGTGATATTGTACTCGCGGCCATTGGCGTCGGTGAGTATGGCTATCGTATCATTGATACCGTGATCATCGGCTTCAGCAATCCATTTTACGGTATACTTGCCCTCCATAGTAAAGGGCACCATGATGCGGTGGGGCACGGCGTTTTCGGGCACCTCGCCCAGCCAGTCGCCGGCGCTTACTTGTTCTCCGGGGGAGGCGATGGGTTTAAAATCCCAGGTCTTTTCCGCGCTAAGCGAAGAGGTATAATCTCCCCTGCGAAGAAAAATCCCCGTCATGGTATTGAGGTTGTGCATGAGGCCGTCGTAATTGCACGACAGCACACCGGGGCCGAGGGTAGCCTCCAGCATGTGGCCGGTAAATTCGACGGGCAGTCCGACTCGAAGTCCGCGGGTGCTCTCGAATACCTGCACATAAGCCCGGTCACCTTTTACCTTGATCACTTCGGCCATCAGGCGCACGTTTTCGTGCTGGATGTAGCACACTTCATTTTGCGCTACGGCGCCTTCATAGCGCACTATAACGAGATTGGCAATAATGCCGGCTACTTGTCCGGTAGCAAAATTTGATGACCTACTCATAGGGTAGCAAACTCGTTAGGAAATTCAAAACTGTGTTCCAATTCGTGTACCAGGCGCTCGAAACTTTCGCGGCCCTGCACATTATCCAGCGGGCTCCAGCGGGCAATGATCTGCAGTTTGAGCAGGTAACCCAGCAGGACCTCCACTGTAAAGTAGTTGAACGTATTCAATTCGTCGATATACTGCCAGCGCAGGCGGTCGATGCCCATCTCGCGGTCCAGTGCGTTGTTCTCGTCTTCCAGTTGTAGCAATCGTTCGATAATGGGGTATTCGCCGGCCATGCCGAAATCGCGGGCATGGCTGCTGCGCAGGTGATCGACGAGCGGATAATCGCCGATGAGCTGACCTTCGAGCGAATAGCCGAAGCGCCGGGCGCTGAGGGCCGCCAGTATATTGCGAAGGTCGCGTTCAAACGAAACCCAATCGTGCAAAAATCCGTCGCTATGGCTCAAGAGGTGATCGTAGTAGCGTTGAGTAAGTTGGTTTTCCCAACTCATGCCGGCCACCAGGGGCGTATCCTGCTGGTAAGCCGTAATAAACTCGCGCATATAGGCGGGCAGGTGCTCCGGCTCGCGCAGGTCGGCTTCCATGAATTCGAGGGGGAACACCCCGCGCTCGTCCCAATCTTCGCTTTTTTTGGCAAGCAGGGCGAGCAGGTTGCGGTTGTCGATAGGGAGGAAGAGCAAATCGATCTGCCGGAAGTCGTCGGGGTGCAGATTGGGCCGGATATCCTCGCGGAAGACCTCAGCCGGAAACGGCGGTTTGGCCTGTTCGAGTACCAACTCGGGAAGTCCTGCAACGAGATAATAATATGCTCTTCTTTCTAACATCATCAGGAAAAGTGCCTTTAAAATCAATTAACTGCCGTAAAGCATCTTTGCGGTATGCGGCCGCAGATAAGCGCGGAAAAAGCGCTCAAAATCGTCGGCGGTAAAAGACACCACGTAGCTGCCATCGGAGGGGCCGATGCGGAAGCCGTCGATGAGGCGGTTGTCAAACCGGATTTGCAGGCCTTTGTGCAGCAGTTGGCGCGTATGCGCGGTGAAATAGGCGTCCACCTTCTCGCGGTCGCTTTCGGGCAGCAGCAGCGTCAGGTCTACCGCACCGCTTTCGGGGCGCCATTGCTTCACCATCGTTTCGATGATTTGCTGCAGGAAGGTTTTATCGGCAAAAACTTCGGCCAAAGGCTCGGATAAAACGCGGGAGGAGATCAGTTGGGCAATTTCCTGTTTGAGGCCGCTCACCGATTGACGGGCCGACAGTTGCAACTCGGAGGTCACATTGCGCTTCATTTCTTCGGCTTCTTCAGCAGCCTGCTGGCGAGCTCTGTCGGCTTCGCGGCGGGCATCGCCCAATATTTCTTCCGCTTGTGCCCGCGCTTCGGCCAAAATAGCCTCTGCTTCCAGCCTGGCGCGTTC
>JAEUUQ010000300.1 GCA_016787505.1 Saprospiraceae bacterium
ATTACCCAATGAATTGGGATTAAAGATGGGGAGGCAATCCCGGCGTGCTGCTGATCTTGCCATCATTGATAAAAAGCGATTCCAACACATCCCGGTTGAAAACAAATACCTCGGCGAAGCGCCCGAGGTAGTAATAGAAATTGACACGAAAGCAGAAGTCACCGATGTAGGCGGTTTGGAAAACTATTACAAGAAAAAGACAGCCGATCTATTAAATTTCGGCGTTAAAAAAGTGATTTGGATATTTACCGAACCCCGCACGATTTTGCTGGCAGAGCCGAATAGCGAATGGCAAATAGTGGGTTGGGACCGGGAAGTACATGTATTGGGCAATGCCCGTTTTTGCCTGCAAACAATCATCAACGATACCATCGCATAGAGACGCAAAATTTCGTAGAGACGCAAAATTTTGCGTCTCTACGCGAACAGGGCCCTATACAATTCCTCCACCTTGCCGATCGTGCGCACCTTGATGCCGTAGCGGTCCACATCCAGGCCTTTAGTATTATATTTGGAAATATAGATTTCCTTGAAGCCCAGTCGGTCGGCCTCCTGGATGCGTTGCTCGATGCGGGTAACGGCGCGGATTTCGCCCGATAGGCCCACCTCGCCGGCAAAGCAGATATTAGAGGGAATCGACACGTCTTCTAGCGAGGATATCAGTGCGCACACGATAGCCAGGTCGATAGCGGGGTCGTCTACGCGGATGCCGCCGGCGATATTGAGGAATACGTCGTTGACGGCAAAGGGCAGTCCGCCGCGTTTTTCTAGCACGGCCAGTAACATGCTCAGGCGGCGCAGGTCGAAGCCTGTAGCAGAGCGCTGGGGGGTGCCGTATACCGCTCTGCTCACCAAGGCCTGCGTTTCTATCAGCATAGGGCGCATACCTTCCATGGTGGCCGCCACGGCGCTGCCGCTGAGGTCTTCGTCTTTTTGCGACAGCAGCAACTCGCTGGGGTTGGACACCTCCCGCAATCCGCCCGACTGCATCTCGTAGATGCCCATTTCGTCGGTTGAGCCGAAGCGGTTTTTGAGCGTGCGCAGGATGCGGTAGGAGTAATGCTGGTCGCCTTCAAATTGGAGCACCGTATCTACAATGTGTTCCAGCAGTTTGGGGCCGGCAATAGAGCCTTCCTTCGTGATATGGCCTATCAGGAAAATGGGAATATTCGTTTCCTTGGCGAACCGCTGCATCTCGCCGGCGCATTCGCGCACTTGCGAGACACTGCCGGGGGTAGATTCGATATGAGGCGAAGACAGCGTTTGGATACTGTCGATTACAATGAGTTGGGGGCCGGTTTGTTGGGCTACCGTGAGGATTTTGTCGGTATTGGTTTCGGTGAGTACCAGGCAATTGCTGCGGCTGCCGCCGAGGCGGTCGGCGCGCATTTTGATCTGTTCTTCGCTTTCTTCGCCCGACACGTATAGCGTAGTGGCGCTGACTTGCAGGGCGAGTTGCAGCAGCAGCGTCGATTTGCCGATGCCGGGCTGCCCGCCGATGAGAATAATAGAACCCGGCACAATACCGCCGCCCATTACCCGGTTGAGTTCTTTGTCGGGGGTAGTCAGTCGTTGGGTATTACCGGCTTGAATATCGTTGAGGGGCACGGCCCGGGCCTGCTGGTTGCCCGATTGCGGGCCTTTCCAACTGCGCTGTTTTTCTTCCTGGGCGGTGGGCTTGGTCACCAATTCTTCCACATAGGTATTCCACTCCCCGCAGGCAGGGCATTTGCCCACCCACTTGGGCGAAGTGGCGCCGCAATTGGTGCAGGCGAAAATGGATTTTATTTTAGTCAAAACGCTGGTTTATAATTTTTTAAACATAATATACGCATCGACGTAACCCTGACCTGCGTGGTGAAAACCGCCGGGCACGGTGCCGATAATGTCAAAACCGAGGGATTGCCAGAGGTGCACGGCGCCTTTGTTGGAGCTCACCACCATATTGAATTGCATACCGTGGTAGCCGGCATCTTTGGCGATGAGCAGCGAGTGTGCGCCCAATTGCCGCCCTATACCGCTGCCCCGCCAGCCTGTGTCGACCATATATGCCGCATTGGCTATATGAGCGCCATGACCAGGTTGGTTGGGCTTTACAATATAGGCCCCCACTATTTGTCCTTCTTCTTCAGCTACGTATACGAGGTTTCGCAGGTTGACCCACGAGGCCTCTATCTGCTCGCGCGTGGTGGTGTGGTCGTACGCAAAGTATACCCCTTCGTCGATGATCGCTTTGAAAAGCTGCCATACGCGCTCCAAATCTTGTATTTCTGCGGGGCGAATCATGTTCGGTTGTGGGTTGTGGGTTGTAGGTTGTAGGTTGTAGGTTGTGGGTTGTGGGTTGTAGGTTTGTAGGTTGTAGGTTGTGGGTTTGTTTCTCGTAGGCAAAGACCTACAACCTATAACTTACAACCTAGAACGAATTACTTCGGAATTTTCACAGCATACGTCTTCTTCTCCTTATTCGTCAGTTTCTCGCTAATGAGCCAGGGGTTATACACCTTGAGCATGCGGTAAGTAGTGCCGTGTTCGGCGGCGAAGTCGCCCCAGTTGGCCACGGCGTCTTTTACTTCCACAGTTTTATAGTTGTCGATAGGGGCGTAGCCGTCTTTGTCGTCGAGGTAAAAGCCGAAATTGCGGGGGTCTTCCAGGATGGCCTTGAAGGCGATCAGTCGGAACACATAACGAGAGGTTTCGGAATTGAGATTGAGGTCGTAGTAGTTTTTAACGCGCTGCACCGCAATTTCTTTGGCCATTTTGGTGCCGCCCATATTGTAAGCGCCGGCGGCGTTGGTCCAGGTGCCGAAGCGTTTTTTATAATCTTTGATATATCGGCAGAAAGCCTCGGTGGCTTTTTCCACGTGGTAGCGTTCGTCGATATCGTCGTTTACTTCCAGTCCGTAGCCCTTGGCGGTATTGGGCATAAACTGCCAGATGCCGCGGGCGCCGGCGCCTGAGACGGCATTGCGAAGACTGCTTTCGGCTACGGCGAGGTATTTGAAATCATCAGGCACGTCGTTTTCGCGCAATATCTTTTCCATCAGCGGAAAATAGCGATAGGTGCCTTTGATATTTAGAATAGTATTGGATTGCCAATAAGTATTCGAGAGCAACTCCCGGTCGAGGCGTTCGCGCACATCAAAGTTATCCATCGGCACCGGCTCGCCGGCAAACGAAAAATCCCGGTCGAGGTTGACGGGTTTGATGATCTGTGGCAATGTGTGGTTGAGGCTGTTGCTGACAGGATCCGTTTTATCGGAATAAGAAGCCAGCACGGCCACCGTGAAAAATGCCGCCATGGCCAGGGTGTACCACTGAATGCCTTTTTGCATGTTGCTGTTTTTAGTTGCTTGACAATAAAACTAACAACGCCATGAAGGGCGTTAGCGTTGTGCGTTGGTATGGGTAAAGGTAAGATTGTTGTTGAAAATTGGCAAATGAAAATTAAGCAAGCAAAATTGCTGTTAAGACAGTAATTTTTTGATTTTTCTGTACATTGTAATTGTGTTTTTTTTAAAATTATCCTATTTTTGCTGTTAAAGCAGTAAAATGGATGTTTTTGGAATAGCACAAATAGTCTATTGGCATAGAAAAAAGGCTGGACTCTCACGTGAAAGATGTGCCCAATTGGCCGGCGTAGGAAAAACTGCCGTTTACGATCTTGAGCATGCAAAGCCGACTATACAGTTAGACACCCTGATGAAAATTCTTGATGTGCTCAATATTCAAGTTCGCTTGGAAAGTCAACTAATGGAACAATATCAACATGAAAAAAGCTGACATATATGTGCACGGCGTTCATGCCGGAATATTGGCTGAAGTAGAGCCCGGGCGGCATTACCGGTTCGACTACTTACATACTTACACAGGCCCTCCCGTGTCGCTTACCATGCCCATAAAATCGCGAAGTTATACCTTCAGCGCATTTCCCGCTTTCTTTGACGGCCTGTTGCCGGAAGGCGCAATGCTGGATGGCTTGTTGTCAAGATTAAAAATTGACCGTACCGATTATTTTGCCCAATTACTTGCCACAGGTGAGGACATGGTCGGGGCCGTCACCTGCTTAGAAGCCAACGATGAATAGGTGCCCAATTTCATATCTACCTTGCGGTGATCAAAAATACGCTAAGGAAGGGCTCGCCTTGTTAAATCGAAATTTAACGACACTGCTGGATTTCCCTTACTCTGCATCTGAACAGCGTCTTGAGGCGAGCCATCGCATGATACGAATGTCTATCCAGGGCGTGCAACCCAAATTAAGCGCTATTTTGAACACCAGGAGGCATATTTTTGATCTGGTGGAGACAGAAGGTAGATTCATTATTAAACCCCCGCACAGTATATACGGACAAATGCCCGAAAATGAAGACCTCACCATGCGTTTGGCAAAAATTACAGGCATCGAAACTCCCCTTCACGGCATGATGTGGTGTAAGGATGGTAGTCTGAGTTATTTTATCAAGCGGTTTGACAGAGTTGGCCGTCGTGATAAGTTGGCTGTGGAAGATTTTGCGCAATTGGCAGGTTTAACCAGAATGACCAAATACGACTACACGATAGAAAAAATGGTTAAACTGCTGGAAACCTACTGTACCTTTCCGGTGCTTGAAAAATATAAGTTTTTCAAATTGGTTTTGTTTTGCTTTGTCACAGGCAATGAAGACATGCATTTGAAAAACTTTTCCCTGATCACCAGAAACGGCAAGGTTGAACTTTCTCCGGCTTATGATTTAATCAATAGCACTTTGGCGCTTGGAGGCGCTGAAGAAGAAATGGCGCTAATGCTTGCCGGCAAAAGAAAAGAATTCAGGAAAATAGATCTCATTGATTATTTAGGCAAAGAGGTATTGAAACTCAATTCAGTTGTGATATCCCAGACGTTATCCGATTTTCAACGCGTGTATCCGCAGTGGCATTTGCTGATTGATCAATCTTTTTTGAGTGAAAAAGCTAAACAAGATTATAGATCAATATTGGATTCCCGTTTGAAGCGCATTTTGTGAATTGGTTAAACGATTTCCTTTTTTTATAGTCAAATTGGTTTGACGAAAACCTCTTTTCCCCATGCAGCGACTTGTACTACCCTTGCTTGTGTTTGTTTTTGTGTTAAATAACAAACAACGGGCCACCGCCCAGGATTTCTACGCAGCCGACGCCATCCAGGAAATCCGCATCTATTTTTCACAGCCCAACTGGGATTTTCTTCTCGACTCGCTAAATGCCGCCGATGAAGAAGCCAGGCTGCTGGTACCCCTCGTGCTGATAAACGGCGTGGCATTCGACAGCGTGGGAGTAAAATACAAAGGCAATAGTTCTTATAACCCCAACCGGCCCAAAAACCCTTTTAGCATCAAACTCGATGAGGTGATAGAAAACCAGGATTACCAGGGCCATACGCTTATCAAATTGTCGAACGGCTTTAAAGATCCCTCTTTTTTGCGCGAAGCGCTGGGTTATGAAATTGCCAATCAATACATGGACGCGCCGCGGGCCAACTACGCCCGGGTATACGTCAACGACAATTACCACGGACTTTACACCAATGTAGAAAGTATCAAATCGAAATTTTTGAGCGAGCACTATTATTCCAGCGACAATGCGCTTTTCAAATGCGACCCCATCCAGGGAGCGCCCACCCCGCCGGGCTGCCCGCCCTCTATGGGTGGCGGGGCTACTTTTGTGTACATGGGGGCTGATTCGACCTGCTATTTGCGATTTTACGAAATAGAATCCGACTACGGCTGGAACGATCTGGTCGCCGCCGCTAATGTGCTCAATAATACGCCCATTAATGCCCACCAGGCTTTCGATATCGACCGTATCCTGTGGATGCTGGCCTTCAATAATATTTTGGTGAATCTCGACAGCTACAGCGGCTCGGGGCACAATTATTATATCTACAAAGACGACAATGGCCGCTTTCTTCCGATTGTATGGGACCTCAACGAAACTTTCGGCAATTTTACCAATGCCGGCACAGGCGGATCCGGCCTCAACTTCACTCAATTGCAGCAACTCGACCCGCTACTGCATGTGAATAATCCCTCCCGGCCGTTTGTACAGAAATTACTGGCCAACCCCAAACACCGAAAAAGTTATATCGCGCATCTGCGCACGATCCTGCAGGAAAATTTTGTCAACAATAATTACCAAACAAGGGGGCAGGCTTTGCAAGCGCTTATCGACGAGGCGGTACAAGCCGATCTCAACAAGTTCTATTCCTATGCCAATTTTCAGGCTAATCTGCTCAATAACGTTACCGGCCCCAATTTCAACATTATCGGCATCGCTACGTTGATGGAAGCCCGCGAAACTTTTCTGCTCAACCATGCCGAATGGCAAAATGTACCCCCGAATATCGCAAGCGTAACACCCGGCGCCGGCCAGGCGCTCATCGGAAATACCGTGCAAGTGACAGCCACCGTTGCGAATGCTACTCTGGTACGCCTGCGCTACCGCTTCAACAGAGCCGGCATTTTTGAAGAAGCGCCAATGTTTGACGACGGCGCCCACGGTGATGGCGCCCCCAACGACGGCGTCTACGGCGCCGCGCTAACTCCTCTTCTTGCCGGAAAAACGGATTATTATATCTATGCCGAAAACAACACTGCCGCTATGTTTTCACCCCAGCGCGCCGAACACGAGTTTTATACGCTTACCGTCACTTCGGGTATGGGGATCGCCGCAGGCGCCGTTGTGATCAACGAATTGCTGGCCGCCAATGACCAGGGCATCACCGACCCCGAAGGACAGCACGAGGACTGGATTGAATTGTACAATACCACCGATCAGGATGTTTCATTGGAAGGTATTTTCCTCAGCGATGACGCTGCTAACCCCGATAAATGGACTTTCCCGGCCGTGACTATCCCCGCCGGCGGCTATCTGTTGCTCTGGGCCGACGAAGACCAGAACCAGCAGGGTTTACACACCAATTTTAAACTTTCGAAAAGCGGTGAAGAGGTACTGTTGTCGAATACCGACGGCTCGATCATCGACGAGGTAATCTTCGGCGCTCAGGAGACTGATGTATCCTGGGGGCGCTGCTCCGATGGCGGCGGGGTATTCGCACCCATGTCGCCCACGCCTGGCATCGCTAACTCCGATTGTACAACGCTTGTAGGCGAACCCGGCGAAGGCCGTATTGCACTGCGTGTATTTCCGAATCCTTTGGCAATGGGGCAATCGCTCACCTTAGCCATCAACAGCCCCGCTGTACAGGAAGGATATTTGTCGCTTGTCAATGGGCTGGGCGTCGAGTTGTACGCGCAACGCCTTTTACTACATGCAGGTATGCAAGAAATTGGCCTGGACGTTTTGAAAAATTTGCCGCAAGGCTTATATTGGATGCGTTTAGCCACCGCAACAGGGGTTATTTCTACGGCGGTGGCGGTACATTACTAAGGATTGAATGTATGTATAGCAAAGTCTATCTGGGCATGGCGTGTATGCTTTGCTCAGTTATTGCCATAGCTCAGCCCGTCGACAGGCCGGCTCTGAAAGATGTGGCGAGCGTTTTTTTTCAGCGATATACGGTGAATAAGCCTTTTGGCAGTAATTTGGGTTTTGAACGCAGACCCGAAGGGTACTATGCCATCCGGGTAGAGCAGGGCGATATTGTACAGCGGGAACTATTTTACAGTTTTGCCGATAAGACTTACATCGCCCTGGAACATTTCAATGCTCTGCCATCCACTGATAATCAATACCAGCCGGAAATAATCGATCCTCAACACAATGCAGAGGTTTTCCTGTCCCAGTATCTTTTTACTCCTGATTTTGATCGCCAACCTTATTACGGTTACAGGGGCTGGTACAAAGACGTAATTGCCGATTATGAAAATAAAAAACAGCTGAGCGACTGGGAACTCAATGCCTTGGGCAGAGCCTATCAAACAGCCGGCGCCAGTTTGTTGCATGATTTTACCACCTTCGGCTTGCCGGAAGAACAGTTCCCGCTACCCGACGGCCAACCTGCTTTGACCCAAGTACAAATCAACCAGTATATTGACATTCACAGCAAGCGTATAGCTGCTTACAAACGCCTGGTGGAGCAGAACCCGGATTTTATGACCCCGGTCGGCCCTGTAACTACCAAATACGCCAATGAAATCATGGATGGTTTTTTGATGTTGTTGTGCTTTCAGGACGAGGCAACAGCCAGAAAAGTATTGGATACGGGCATCTATGACTCATTCATGCTGCAAAGTGCCCGAAACATGTTGTTGTCGTGCCCGCCTGATGCCGTCCTTTTTACTTGGGGCGATTCGGATACTTACCCGCTGTTATATGTCCAGGCTGTTGAAAAAGTACGAACCGACGTCATTGTGGCTAACGCTTCATTGATGATATTACC
>JAEUUQ010000331.1 GCA_016787505.1 Saprospiraceae bacterium
GGTGCGTATCGCTATTGAAGAAGCTACCGTTTTAGTGTTTATGGTGGACGTGACCACCGGCGTGACCGACCTCGACGAGGCCATGGCCACCATGCTGCGCCGCAGCACAAAACCCGTTTTCCTGGTCGTCAACAAGGTCGACAACGGCCAGCGCATGATTGAGGCTAACGAATTCTGGAGCCTGGGTATCGAAAATACGTTTTTTCTGTCGTCGATGACCGGCAGCGGCACCGGCGAACTTCTCGACGCCATCGCCGAACAAGTAGTCGACGAAGAGCCACGAAACGCCACACTGCCTCGCATAGCCATCTTAGGCCGGCCTAATGTAGGCAAATCGTCGCTTGTCAACGCCTTGCTGGGCGAAGAACGCAATATCGTGACCGAGATAGCCGGTACCACCCGCGACTCTATCGACTCGCATTACAACAAATTCGGCAAAGAATTTCTACTGGTCGATACGGCGGGCATCCGCAAAAAATCGCGCGTACACGAAGACCTCGAGTTTTATTCGGTGATGCGCGCTATCAAAGCCCTCGAAGATTGCGACATATGTATCCTGATGATCGACGCCCAGACAGGCATCGAAGCCCAGGATATGGCCATTTTCCGCCTCGCCCAGCGCCGCCATAAGGGTATTGTGATTTTGGTAAACAAATGGGACCTGGTATCGAAAGAGACTAATACGGCCCGTGATATGGAGAAGACTATCAAGGAAAAAATCTCTCCTTTCGACGATGTGCCTATTGTTTTTATCTCTACACTCGAAAAACAGCGCATTTTTAAGGCGGTAGAAGCGGCGCTGGAGGTGTACGAAAATAGAAACCGCAAGCTGAAAACCTCCGAGCTAAATGAGGTGATGCAGGAGATAATCGAACGCAATCCGCCGCCTGCATACAGGGGTAATTATATAAAAATAAAATATATAACGCAACTGTCGGGCGCTCACCCGGTTATCGCGTTTTTCTGCAACCACCCCAAGCAAATCCAGGAAAACTACAGGAACTTTTTGGAGAACCAATTGCGCAAGCATTTTAAATTCACTGGAGTGCCGGTTAGTGTTTTATTCCGGCAGAAGTAAATGGAGGGGGGGGGGTCGGTTGTCGGTTGTCGGTTATCGGTTACACTAACAAAAATAATGAACGGACAACAGAGAACTGACAACACACAACCGACAACACACAACCGACAACATTAAATTATGCCATTTATCGCCACTGATTTTCCGGGACTGATGGTGTTTCAACCACAAGTGTGGCGCGATGATCGCGGCTATTTTTTTGAAGCCTTTAATCAAAAAACACTTGAGGCTGCGGGCATTTCTGCGGTGTTTGTCCAGGATAACCAGGCGCGTTCTTCGCATGGCGTACTGCGCGGATTGCATTACCAGTCGGACCCCTTTGCGCAGGCCAAGCTGGTTCGCGTACTGGAAGGTGAAGTGCTGGATGTGGTGGTGGATATGCGCCCCGAGTCGCCTACTTACGGCAAATACTACAGCCTTCTGCTCAGCGCTGCCAATAAATTGCAGCTTTTCGTACCCCGCGGCTTCGCCCACGGTTATGTGGTATTGAGCGAATCCGCCGAGTTTTTTTATAAGTGCGATAATTATTATTCCAAAACCCACGAGGGCGGCCTCCGCTACGACGACCCCGCCCTCCGGATCGATTGGCAATTATCCCCCTCCGAGCTCCTTATCGCCGAAAGAGACCTGGCCTGGCCGCTTTTTTAGACTTTACGACTGTACGACTATACGACTGTACGACTGTACGACTGTACGACTGTACGACTGTACGACTGTACGACTGTAGGAACGTAAACGTACAAAATACGTGAAGTTCCTCCGAGCGTAAAGTCGTAAAGTCGTACAGTCGTAAAGTCGCACCTACAGTCCCATCTTCTCCAGCTCCTCCCGGTATCTCACCGCATTTTCATTGTGTTGTTCGAGCGTAGCGGCAAAAGCGTGGAGGCCCGAGCCGTCGGGTTTGGCGCAGAAGTAAAAATATTCGTGATTTTCGGCATTCAGTACCGCGTCAATACTGGCGATAGAGGCCATCGAAATAGGGCCGGGAGGCAGCCCCTTATTGCGGTAAGTATTATATGGCGAGTCGAATTCTTTGTGGTAATTCGTCACCCGGCGGGCTTCAAAATCGCGGGTGGCAAAAACCAGCGTGGGATCGGCCTGCATGGGCCAGTCTGACTTGATGCGATTGAGATAAACCCCGGCAATACGGCTTTTCTCTTCGTTGCGCGTCGTTTCTTTTTCTACGATAGAAGCAAACGTATACACTTGCTGTGGAGTGAGACCCATTGCTTTTGCTTTGGCCAGCCGGTCATTTTTATCCCAAAAGGCGTCATGTTCTTTGACCATACGCTCCAGGAAGCTTTTGGCGGACACATTCCAGTAAAATTCGTAGGTATTGGGAATAAAAAGGCTCATGAGCGTTTCGCGGGAGTAGCCGAGGGTTTGCAGGTAGTTGTCGTCCTGGAAAAGCGTGATCAGCGTAGCCGAATCGGGTTCGATAAACCGGGCTACTTTGGCAGCCACTTCTTCCAGCAGCCTTTCATTGTTGAGGATTACTTTTACCGGGGCCTGCGATCCCACTTTGAGGTGGCGGATCAGCGCGGCTGCGCCCCATTTAGGGTTGACCTCATACCTGCCGCTGCGCATCGGTGTGCGGGCGTAGTTGAGCTTGGCTGCCAACCAGCGGAAAGAGCCTTCGTCGCGCACCAGTCCCTCTTTTTGAAGAATCAGTACCACCGTATCGAATGTCGCATCGGTGGGTATTTTTACGAAGATTTTTTCTTCCTTGTGAGTAGTTGGCGGCGCTGCCAAAAACTTGCTATACAATACGGCGCCGGCTACTACTGCCAGTATCGCCAACACGGCCAGGGTGATTTTAGTGGTCTTGTTCATAGGTGTATAACGCAAAATGGGTTTTGGTTTGTTTGAAAAATGCAGGTGCAAATGTATTAATACTGTTCTTTTTCGTTGGGAAAATCGCTGCTTTTAACGTCGGATATGTATTGTTGAATGGCGTTTTGTACCATATCAAACATATCGAGGTAGCGGCGCAAAAAGCGGGGCTGGAAATCTTTGGTGATGCCCAGCATATCGTGGGTGACCAGAACCTGGCCGTCGACATGACCGCCGGCGCCGATGCCGATGACCGGAATCAACAGGTTTTCAGCGACTCTTTTGCCCAGTTCTGCCGGTATTTTCTCGACCACAATGGCAAAACACCCTATCTCTTGTAGCAATAGCGCGTCTTCCATCAGTTTACCGGCCTCAGCCTCTTCTTTGGCTCTTACAGAATACGTGCCGAATTTGTAAATGGATTGCGGGGTAAGTCCCAGGTGCCCCATAACGGGTACGCCCGCCGACAAAATACGCCTGACCGAAGCTTCGATTTCGGCGCCGCCCTCCATCTTGACGGCATGGGCCCCGGCTTCTTTCATAATACGCACCGCCGATTCGAGCGCTACCCGAGAACTGCCCTGATAAGAGCCGAAGGGCAGGTCGACAACTACCAGCGAACGTTTGATAGCCCGCACCACCGACGCCGCGTGGTAAATCATCTGATCGAGCGTGATGGGCAGGGTGGTTTCGTGGCCGGCCATGACATTGGAGGCAGAATCGCCCACAAGCACGATATCGATACCCGCTTCGTCGAGAATACGCGCCATCGAATAATCGTAGCCCGTTAGCATGGCTATTTTTTCTCCACGTTCTTTCATGCTCTGAATGACGTGCGTGGTAATCCGCTTGATTTCTTTGTTTACCGACATACTGTTTGTATTTCTCGGCGAAAGATAAAAATATTTACGCCCTTCGCGCTTATCCTGTCAGGTGGATGTCAATCTGTATCTTACCGGTAGGAAAAATGAGTAAAAGACTTACCTTTGTGGCTGTTTTGAAATAAAACCGTTTATGAAGCACTTACGTTTTATCGCTTTTGCCTTCCTGGCTTTTTCTTCCTGGACCTGCACCACGGATTTTACACTGGAAGCCGAGTGGAAAGACATTCCCGTAGTATATGCATTCCTCGATCCCACAGATAGTATACACTACGTGAGGGTGGAAAAGGCTTTCCTTCAGGAAGGCGGCGATGCCCGCGAAATCGCCCAGATTGCAGACTCGCTGTATTACGATAACGCTACGGTGCAACTTCAAAAGGTTGGCTCCAGCCAGTTGTATACCCTGGAAAAAGTAGACGGCAACCTCGAGGGCTTTCCGCGCG
>JAEUUQ010000332.1 GCA_016787505.1 Saprospiraceae bacterium
GCGTTGTAGAAGGCGCCAAGCGGCCCTACCAGTAGTTCGGCTTCGCGGAACAAGGGGCTGGCGGCATCCACGGTATTGTGCAGCGATTTCGACAGACATTTGGCGATATATTGCCAATAAATAAACATGGCGTACCAGCAAAAAAGCATCATGGGGCCCATCAGTTTCATAGTGAGGGGCATCTCTTTTATAGCATGGCCGATTTCAGCAAAAGTAGCGCCAAAGCCGGAGGGGGCTTTTCGTATGGCGTCTTTTTCCGGCTCGGTAAGCGGTATTTCTTTGGTGGTATAAAGCGTCCACATGATGGAAGCGATCGATACTACCGAACCGATAATAAAAGCGATAAAGGTGGTAGACGGCAATTTGCCGATTTTATCGGCCGGGTCGAAAGCCAGCAGGTTGATAAGCAGGAAAGGAGTAAGATAAGAAAGCGTCTGCCCCAGTCCGGTAAAAGCGCTTTGGGTAAGAAAACCCATCGAATGCTGGCTTTTGTCGAGTTTGTCGCTCACAAAAGCGCGATAGGGCTCTTGCGTGATATTATTTGCAGCATCCAAAATCCAGAGTATACTGGCGGCCATCCATACCGTACTGCTGTAGGGCATGGCAAACAGCGACAAGCTGCACAACACGGCGCCGATAAAAAAGTAGGGCCTTCGCCTTCCCCAGCGGCTGAGCGTGCGGTCGCTGATCGCTCCGATGATAGGTTGCACAATAAGGCCCGTCATAGGCCCTGCGAGCCAAAGCAGCGGCAGTTTGCTTTCCTCGGCGCCGAGGTAGGAATAAATAGGGCTCATATTGGCTTGCTGGAGGCCGAAGCTGTATTGCAAGCCGAAAAAGCCCAGGTTCATATTCAGGATCTGAGAGAGGGTAAGGAGTGTTTTTTTGTTGGACATCGAACGGGTAGTGATGGTGGTCAATAGGTATTGGTGTCGCTGACAAAGATAATACTGATTTGCTAATTTGTCCCCATGTCACCATGTCACCTTGTCACCTTGTCACCATGTCACCTTGTCACCTTGTCACCTTGTCACCTTGTCACCTTGTCACCTTGTCACCTTGTCACCTTTCCCAATGCATTATCCAGGGCATCGACGAATAGCGCAAACACTTCATTTCCGGTAAGCGCTATTTCGTCACTGAAGCCGAAAAGGCTCGATGATTGTTTTACCTCGTCCATCCTGGTGCGTTTTTTGTAATGGGCTGTTTCTTTCCCATTTTTATCGTACACGGTAACCTCGACGATCATGTCCACCTTTTGTTTTTTCTTGGAAAACGGACCGTCGGAGGTAGTAGTAGACCCACCCGACAGGATCTGTATGTTCATGTCGAGATATTTGTCGTATTTTCCCGATGCTACAGCGTTTTTGATTTTTTCGTTTGGAAATCCGGTGAGTTTTCCGATGCCGTTCATTTTGCTGTCTTGTGCAACCGTTTTTTTATCGAGGTCGATATTGAGTCTTTTTTCAATGACGTCCTGAGCGTATGAAAAAAGGGTGTCTACGGTTCTGACAGAGGTTGTTTTTTTATCGGCATTTTCGTATTTAAATAACTCGCTGTCGTCGTCCCAAAATTCTACATCCGTGCTGATCATTATGCTAAAGTCCAGTTTGCTGATCACGGCGTTTTGGGCACTCAGCGACATTCCGGCAGAGAGGAAAAAAGTGGCGGTGAAAAAGAATAGTTTTTTCATATGTGAAGTATTATTTTTTGTATTAATACCCCATGTGCCTAAATATTACTTATTGTTTAGCGATAGGGTTTAGCGATAGGGTTTAGCTAAACTGCGCATGCACTAAACCCTTCTAAACAGTTACAAATCCAATATCATTCCGGATAAATAGCCCACAGTTCCTTAAACGCCGGCCCCCAGCATTGCACGCGTTTAATGGGGGGGATGCGCAGGCGGGTAGCTTCCAGCAGGGTGAAAGTAAAGGGCGTTATTCGGCAGTTAAGCGCGTCGATATAGAGCACTTTACCGTAGGTATTGTCGGCCAGGCAAGTATATTCGGCGAAGGCGTTGGTATTTTCGAGGTCGGCGTTGAGGAAGCTCAACACATTGATAGTGATACCTTTCTCTCGCAATTCCTGCGACCATTCGCAGATATCCAGGTTGTTTACTTTGCAAATATTGGCGCCGTCGCTCACTAGCAAGAGCGACTTTCGGCTGTTGGGATTGTCAGTAAATAAGCCCGGCGATTCCACCAGCATATTGAGCAGGGGAGTGGTGCCGTCGGGATTCAGGAAGCCCAGGCGCGAGCGTAGTTCAGTTACGGGAAGGCTGCCGGCTTTCTGCCACATCTTGGGTGGCGTGCCGCAATCGCCGCCGATAGTGCCCACGCCTACCAGCGTGGTTGGCGCCATTTTATCGAGCATAAACAGGGCGGTTTCTTTCATCACCTGGAAGCGGGTGGCGCCGCGGCAAGTCACGTTTTCCATCACCATCGAACCCGAGATATCGAGCAGCATGACCACCTCTTCGTAGTTGGCAAATGCCGCCATTTCGGAGGTATTGTTGGGCAGGTTGTCGTAATCGGTGATTTCTATGGCGTTATAGACGGTATCAAAAAAGGCGGGCGGCACGTCGAGCGTATCGCCGAGCAAACGCTGGTTGGTCCAGGCGGTTTCGTTGCGACTGTCTTGTTGCAAAGCCAGCTTGAAGATATCGTAGGCGCGCTGCAAGTCGTCTTTGCGCAGGTGGTAGTGCAGGGGGCGGTCCTGGCTTTTGTGGGCGCCCTGTCCCTGGTTCATAAAGGTGGCATAGCCCAGCGTGTTGTACATCACGCTTAAAGCGGTGGGTTTGCCCAATTCTTCCTGCACGGAGATACCTTTTTTCAGGGCGGCCACGGCCTGGCCGTATTGCTTTGCATAAGTATAAGTGACGCCTTCAAAAAAATACAGCAAGGCAGTTTTCTGGCGGTATTCGGGGTCTTTGTCTGATAACAAACCAATACTCCGTTTGAGCAAAGCCTGCGAATCGCTGGTTTTTCCCACCCGGCCCAGGCCGACGGCATACGCCAACGCGAAGTTAAATTCCGTCGGGATGGCGTCGTAAGCCTGCGAAAAATGGTAAACCGCTTTGTCGAAGCGACCTTCGCTGTAGTAGTAGTTGCCTTTGTAATAGTGCTTGTAAGCGCCTTTTCGCCCCCCTTCGAGGAGCGAAAATGAGAGTAACGCGATGCAGGCTAGTACCCCTGCCAGTATAATTGCCTTCCTTTTCATCACCCACAAAGAACGGAGAAATGTTGGGAATATTATGTGGTGAACAGTGAACAGTGAACTGTGAACAGATCAGAGAGCAGTTCACAGTTCACTGTTCACTGTTCACAAAAAAAAACATATCTTTGTACAAACCAGACACTCGTGATAAAGTAGTTGGGGACAACACATATGCTAAATCCGCAAACATTAGAACAAAAATTGCAGCAACGCAAAGACCCCATGCAGCGATTGGCGCTCATCGACCAATTGGCCTGCCACTACGCTTTTACCAATGTGTCGAGGGCCCGCCAGCTATTGGAAGAAGAGCATCGCATCCTGCGTGTCTTTAATTACAGTGATTTCAGGCTCAACTACCACCTCAACCTGGCAACGATTGAAAACAATCTCTACCATTTTGCGGAAGCAGAAAAAGCATTCCAGAAAGCTATTACTATTCTTGAAGACATAGGCACCGCCAAACAATTGGCAGAGGTGTATATCGACTATGCGGGTACGCTGATGAACCTGGAGCGCCTGGAGGAGGCTACGATGTTCCTTGATAAGGCCGCCAAGTCGCTGCGCAATTTCCCCGACCAGGGCCTGCAATCGCGCATTACCTGCCGCGAAGGTTTTCTTCAACTGCATTACGCTGATTACCCCAAAGCCGTCGAATTGCTGCTGGAGGCCAAGAAGTTGATTGCCTCGCTCGACCGGCCGCTGGAGCTGAAAGACAATTACTTTCTCACGCTTATTCATAGCGGGTTGGGAAAAATTTACGACCGCAACGACGAATACGATAAAAGCGTGCAGGCCTATCTGCGCGTGGTCAATATGTGCGAAAACCTGCAGATGCGCACCCGCATTGCCTGGCACTACGTGAACGTCGGCACCTCCTACATGGCTCTCAACGACCTGGAAAACGCCGAGTTGTACTTCCGCAAAGCCATTAATACCCGCGACGACGCCAGCCGGCAGGCCCGAGCCGGCGCTTTTGCCAACCTGGGTTTCTGCTATTTTTACAACGAACGCTACAAAGATGCCCTCGAGCATTTCGATAAGGCCGAACGCCTGTACAAAGAAACTTCAGAGGAGGATTATACCAACTTTTCTATCCTGGCTTTGTGGCGCGGCCGCCTGTACTCTGAACTCGACCAGCCGGAAGATGCCCTCGAACATTTTGCAGAAGCCTACGGCTACGCCAGCAAGGTGGAAGACCACAAGCAATTGGCCAGTATTTGTAAATATATGGCCTCGTTTTACGCCGAAGAAGGCGATTATAAAAATGCTTACGAATACCAACTACTGCACGATAAGTTCGTAGAACAATACAACGAACAACTCGACAAACGACAGCAGGCCGAGTTGGAGGCCAAATACGAAGCCGCCAAAAAACGACAGGAAACCGAACTGCTCCGACTGGAAGCTACCCGTCTGCAACTCAAGGCGCTGCGCGCTCAGATGAACCCCCACTTTATGTACAACGCGCTGAATGCTATCCAGAATTATATCACCTCGAATGAAGTGAATAGCGCCTCCAAATACCTGGCCAAGTTTGCCAAACTGATGCGCCAGAGTCTCGATTATTCTGAATTGGAAATTATTCCGCTCGAACAGGAAATCGCCTTTCTCGAGGATTATTTGTATATAAATGAAAAATTGCGCTTCGAAGACCGCCTGAAATACGAGATTAAGGTGGACGACGAAATCGAGGAGGATATCCTGGGCGTGCCCACGATGATCGTGCAACCCTATGTGGAAAACGCTATCGAACACGGCTTGCGTACCCGCAAAAAAGGCCTGATCAAAGTGGATTTTTCGATGTTCGACGACGATACGATCCTCTGTGTAGTGGAAGACAACGGCATTGGCCGCGAAAAGGCCCACCAATTGCAAACGCAGGATCCCAAATATCAAAACCACCGCTCAAGAGGCACCAGTATTACGGAAAAACGCCTCCAAATTCTCCACAATTCAAAAGACAAAGGCGTCTTTGTGAAAACTATCGACCTGAAAGACGCCAAAACCGGCGAACCACAAGGCACCCGCGTGGAAATTATGATTCCTATCGTGGATATTCGATGAGTGAACAGTGAACAGTGAACTGTGAACTGCTCCTTGTTCTGTTCACTGTTCACTGTTCACTGTTCACTGTTCACTCAATCATGGCATCCTTTTTGAATGTAATTGGGAACATACCATTACCAACAAAAAAGGAACCAACATGCTATCAGAGAAATCAACGTTTTACAAGGACATCCGCTTCTGGCTGGTATTGACCTGCCTGGCGGTACTATTGGTCATTGCTGTATTGAAAAGATGAGGGGGCGGCAGTCGGCGTTTCGACTCCGCTCAACGATCGGCTTAGATCGCACAGGCACAGTCTGCCCATCCGAACCCCTAACCCCTAAAGGGGAACCTCAGTGTAAACTGGTTCTCCTGGATAGTTGGATGGCTCCCCTTTAGGGGCTGGGGGTGCAGAGAAAGGCATCGTACAGTCGCAATCACAGTCCCAATATCTTACGGTTCGTTGCCTCATCGGCCTGGCCGCCGGCAAAATCGTCGAAAGCCTTGGCCGTCACGTGGATGATGTGATCCTCGATAAACGGCGCGCCTTCGCGGGCGCCCTGTTCGGGCGATTTGAGGCAGCATTCCCATTCCAGCACGGCCCAGCCGTCGAAATCGTATTGAGCCAGTTTGCTGAAAATAGCGGCAAAATCCACCTGTCCGTCGCCCAGCGAGCGGAAGCGGCCTGCGCGGTTCACCCAGCCTTCATAGCTGCTGTAAACGCCCGCCCTGCCCGAGGGGTTAAACTCGGCATCTTTGACGTGGAACATCTTGATAAACTCGTGGTAGATATCGATATACTCCAGGTAATCAAGTTGTTGTAATACAAAGTGGCTGGGATCGTACAAGATATTTACGCGGGGATGCTCGCCGGTGGCTTCAAAAAAACGCTCGAAGGTGATGCCGTCGTGCAGGTCCTCGCCCGGGTGGATTTCGTAGCAGAGATCCACGCCCACATCATCGAAGGCATTGAGGATGGGCGTCCAGCGTACGGCTAATTCTTTGAAGGCGGTTTCGATCAGACCGGCGGGGCGCTGGGGCCAGGGATACACAAAGGGCCATGCCAGGGCGCCCGAAAAAGTGACGTGCCTGTCGATGCCCAGGTTGGCCGTGGCCCTGGCCGCCCACAGCAATTGTTGTACCGCCCAGGCTGTGCGCGCCTTGGGGTTGTTGCGGTATTGTTCGGGGGCAAAGGCGTCAAACATCGTATCGTAGGCGGGGTGTACCGCCACCAGCTGTCCCTGCAAATGGGTAGATAATTCGGTGATTTCCAGTCCGCATTCGGCTATTCTGCCTTTTAAATCGTCGCAATAAGCTTTGCTCTCCGCCGCTTTCTGCAGGTCGATCAGCCGCGATTCCCAGGTGGGGATCTGCACGCCTTTGTAGCCCAGGTCGGCTACCCAGCGGCAAATGCTTTCCAATGAATTGTACGGAGGCTCGTCGCCCATGAATTGCGCCAGAAAGATGGCAGGCCCTTTGATCGTACGCATAAATTGATAGGTTGTGTGGTTTTTATTACTCAACCCGAAAATTATATAATTAAGACCACAAAATTTATATCCTTTACAACAAATGGCGCTTGTTTTTCTTTCTATCTTAGTTTCATAATTAAACTAACCATGCACCAGACCGATATCCTTATTTTAGGCTCGGGCATCGGCGGACTGAGTACCGCCATATACGTAGCCCAGCAACGACCCGACCTGAAAATCACCGTACTCACCAAAACCGACGATAACGAAAGCAATACCCGGTACGCCCAGGGCGGGGTAGCCGCTGTGTGGGACCAGGAGAAGGATTCCTTCGATAAGCACATCGAAGATACCCTCGACGCCGGCGACGACCTTTGCGACCAGCGTATCGTAGAAATAGTGGTGAAAGAAGGCCCTGAACGCGTCAATGAGATTATTGAATGGGGCACGCGATTTGATAAAAACAAAAGCGAATCGTACGACCTGGGCAGGGAGGGCGGCCACTCCGAAAACCGCATCCTTCACTACAAAGACCTCACCGGCTGGGAAATCCAGCGCGCCCTGCTCGAGAAATCGGCGCAATTGCCCAATATCGAAATCCAGGAACATTATTTTGCAGTAGATATTATCACCCAACACCATCTGGGCTATAACGTGACCCGGCTGACGCCCGAAATAGAATGCTACGGCGCCTATGCGCTCAACAAGCAGACCAGCGAGATCGAGGCCATTTTGTCGAAAGTGACGGTCATCGCCACCGGCGGCACGGGGCAGGTATACCGCAATACCACCAACCCCGTAATCGCCACCGGCGACGGCATAGCGATGGCTTACCGGGCCAAAGCTCATGTGGAGAACATGGAATTTGTGCAGTTTCACCCCACGGCGTTGTACAACCCCGCCGGCGAAAACCCCGTTTTCCTGGTTTCAGAGGCGGTGCGGGGTTTTGGGGGCATCCTGAAAACCCGCAAAGGGGAAGAATTTATGCAAAAATACGACCCCCGCAAATCGCTGGCGCCGCGCGACATCGTAGCCCGCGCCATCGACAATGAGATGAAGATCTCGGGCGAAGAGTGCATGTACCTCGATTGCCGGCATCTCGACAAAGAGGCTTTTCTCGCGCATTTTCCCACTATTTACGACAAGTGCGTGAGCATAGGCATCGACCCCATGAAAGATATGATCCCCGTAGTGCCCGCCTGCCATTATATGTGCGGCGGCATCCGGGTCGACGATATGGGGCGTTCGTCTATTCAACATCTCTATGCCTGCGGCGAATGCACCTGCACCGGTTTGCACGGCGCCAACCGCCTGGCGTCGAACTCTCTGCTCGAAGCCCTGGTATTTGCCTACCGCATCGGCGCCGATGTGGTGGCTACCATCGATAAGCAAAGCCATAAGCAGGGCATCCCCAAATGGAACGCCGGCGGCACTACCGACCCCAAGGAGATGGTACTCATCACGCAAAGCGTAAAAGAACTCAAGGAAATAATGAGCAGCTACGTAGGCATCGTGCGCTCCAATGTACGCCTCAAACGCGCCATCGACCGCCTCGAATTGCTCTACAGAGAAACTGAAGCGCT
>JAEUUQ010000362.1 GCA_016787505.1 Saprospiraceae bacterium
AAGGTTTCACCCTGTATTGCACAATCATACCGGGATACATCTCCATTTGGCTGATATCCGACAAGATCTCGAACGACATATCCTCCGGCGTGATCGTATCCAGGTTTTCGGGGCGGGAGAAAAAGGCCCATACCGTTTCCAGGTCCAAGGGCAGGAATTGTTTCCAGATCTTCTGCTTTACTTTCATTATTGGCAATTTTATGCGGTAATGTAAATTTCCCAGTAACTGTTTAGTAGGGTTTAGCGTTAGGGTTTAGCTAAACTGCGCATGCACTAAACCCTAACAGAGTACTACAGCAACTTTTTTCTGACGACGTTTGAGCTTGTGTTTTGATCTTTAACTAAATAGCAAAAAAATAAAAAAGTTCAAATACTACAATTTATTAAAAATCAGTATTTTATAAACAACAATAATTTAAAATACAAAAAATACCCCTTTTGAGGTATAACACACATTAAAAAACATACTATATTTGTACTGTCTGTATCTCTATTTGAATAAAAATAGAGATCAAGTTATTAGCCGGATGTAACGAATAGCTACTTCCGAGAATAAACCGAAAAAGAAGAATTCATTTTCCCTTAAACCGCATAATCCCATGACGTACGCAACTCAAAAGGCAATTCGTTTGCTTTCGCGCAGTGTTTTTCTCACGCCTGGATTTCATTACTCACCGGTAATTTTTCCGATTGTACGATTAAGGTAGTTTGATGTGCTGGTAACAGTGCTGCATATTTATTGCGCCTGATACCTGCCACCGATTACTATCAGCCTGGCGCTTAGAAAAACACATCCCTATGAACGCGATTGACTCAAGCCGAAAAAACGGCAAGTTGCCTCTAATGATATATTGTATTGCCACCATCACGGCAATACCCGTGTCTTTGCCGGCAATCAATGCGGCATTATACCAAGCTCCTGTATATATTTCACAACAACCCAGTCTAATTAACCCGGCATTTTGTCCCCCCATACTCAAGGGCCGGCACCTCAGTTTGAATTGCCTGGAATTAAGCGGTAATTTACCACTGGCACAGCCAGAGGCTTACAGTCCTTGCGGCCGTGAGGTGCAATTGGCGTACAACGACGATTTTTATACCCTGGGTTGCGCCCAGGAAGGATTCACAGGATATTTTGCGCCTTCCCGCTGGGAAGCGCTTAAGATAAATGGTGACGGTGGGGTAGATGTCACCGGAGCTCCCGACGGGCTATTGGTTGAAGGGGCCAATAGCGCTCTGGTCAGCGTGGATGCCGGAAGTACGGTTCAATGGCGTTTAGCCATCCCTGCGGAAGGTTATGCAGTGTTTGGCTGGAGGGTTGTTGGGGGCTCCAATCTTTTTTCAGTGCTGATAAACGGCCGGCAAGTACTTGTTGCCGATAGCCCTGAAGAGGTTGACGATAGATTTTTTTCGCCCCTACTCCACCCTGGCGACCAGTTGACGCTGCAAGTCAGCGCCTCCGCCGACCAATCTGCCGCCGTTGAGCTGTCGCAGTTCCGCCTGCTCACCAACGCCACCGGCGTCACTTGCCGCCTGTGGACTGCCGGCGACGAAGCCGGCGAAGAGGCTCAATTTACCCAGTTTATTACATACGAACGCCCCTCCATTACGCAAGTGCTTTTCCCCGCCAACCGCGACGGAATCGAGGCGCCTGCCGTCTCCGACATTTCGGAGGCCCACCCCGACCATATCGGCTATCCGGTTTTTGACCGCGACGGCAATCCCGATACGTTTAACGATCAATATTCGCTCAACGAAGCCTGCGGTTATAGCGCCACCTGGACCGACGAAGTTATTTCGGACGGCCGGCGCTGCATTCTGAACCGCCAATGGCTCGTTACTGACGATTGCGGAAGCAATACTATGAGAATTGTGCAGGTCATTCACCTGCTTCAAGGAGCAGGCGATTGCCTGCCCTCGCAGCCAGGCGCCCAACCGGCCACCCAGCCCAAAGCGCGCCCTGTGTCTGCTCCCGCTGTGCTTTCCGCAGCTTTTTAACCAAGGTTTGTAAAGGGTTTCTCATACAGGATCGAGGCCGTCTCAAGAAGAGACGGCTTTTTTTGTACCGGTCAGACGGTTTCAAACCGTCAGACCGGTACAAAGAATTTCCTATCTTTGCAAAAAAAACAATGTCTCAAGTAAAAGCATTCAACGAGTATCGCGCTCGCATGAACGAAAAATTGTTGGCGCATGACAACAAAGTGCTCAAGCGCTTTTTTAACCTCGACACCAATGCCTACGAAGACGGCGCGCTCAACCGCAAAACCAAAGAACTAATGGGCCTGGTAGCCTCTATGGTGCTGCGCTGCGACGACTGCATCCGATATCACCTCGGCGCCTGCTACGAACAAGGCGTGACCCGCGACGAATTATTTGAAGTTTTTTCTATCGCTAACCTCGTTGGCGGCTCTATTTGTATACCCCACACCCGACGCGCCCTCGAATATTGGGAGGTACTAGAAACACAAGCCCGGTAAGAAATACTTGTTTTTTAATACAGAAGTTGTAACTTTCTGGTGTTAATTTGTAAGCAAATAGTTGTCAGTTCTCTGTTGTCGGTTGTCAGTTCTTTTTTAACCAATAACACAGAACCGACAACCGACAACCGACAACACTCATGTCCGACTACCTCTCTCAACTCAACGACGTACAACGGCAAGCGGTAACCACTACCGACGGCCCCGTACTGGTTGTGGCCGGCCCAGGCTCGGGCAAAACGCGCGTGCTCACCTTCCGCATCGCCCACCTCATCGAAAAAGGCGTGGCGCCCTGGGAAATACTGGCCCTCACGTTCACCAACAAGGCGGCCAAGGAGATGAAGGAACGCATTGAAAAAATTGTAGGTGACAAATCGGACAAGGTGTGGGCCGGTACTTTTCACTCTATTTTTGCCCGCATCTTGCGCGTAGAAGCCGATAAAATCGGATATCCGCCCAATTTTACCATCTACGATACCGACGATACCAAAAGCGTACTGAGCGCTATCGTCAAAGAATTGCACCTCGACCCCACGGCCTACAACGTCAATAATATACGCTCGCGCATTTCTTCCGCCAAAAGCAACCTGATCACACCCCGCAAATACGCCGAAGATGAAGCCCTGCGCCTGCAAGACCGACAGGCGAATATGCCCCAGATCTACGCCATTTACGAAAAATATACCGCCCGCTGCAAACGCTCGGGCGCCATGGACTTCGACGACCTCCTCTACCGCCTCTACGAATTATGGCATACCAACCCCGACGGCGTGCTCGATAAATATCGCGCCAAATTCAAATACGTGCTGGTAGACGAGTTTCAGGATACTAACCACCTGCAATACGCCATCGTGCGCAAGCTGGTGCACTACGAGGGCAGCCCCCGCAATATCTGCGTAGTGGGCGACGACGCGCAGAGTATCTACGCCTTCCGCGGCGCTACCATCCAGAATATCCTCGACTTCGAAGACGATTTCAAACCCTTTGGCATTCGCGTATTTAAGCTGGAGCAAAATTACCGCTCTACCGAACAGATCGTACAGGCCGCCAATGAGATCATTATTTACAATAAACGCCAGATACCCAAACAGATCTGGTCGGATAAAGGCCTCGGGCAAAAGATTAAGCTGATTAAAGCGATGACCGACAACGAGGAGGGCCGCCGTGTAGCCGATACGATTGTGGAACAAAAAAACCGCTACCACCTCCGCAACGGCGATATCGCTATCCTGTATCGCACCAATGCCCAATCGCGTATTTTTGAAGAATACCTGCGCCGGTATAACCTGTCGTACCGCGTTTTCGGCGGACTGTCATTCTACCAGCGCAAGGAAGTCAAAGACCTGCTCGCCTACCTGCGTCTGGTAGTGAACCCCAAAGATGAGGAGGCCCTGCGCCGCGTACTCAACTACCCCCGCCGCGGCATCGGCGACGCCACCCTCGACAAGCTCAGCGAGATGGCCGGCGCTACAGACACAACGATGTGGGAAAACCTGCTCAAAGTAGAAGCTTCTACCCGCGCCAAAAACGCCATCGGCGAGTTTGTGGCCCTGATACAAAAAGCGACCGAACTCAACGGCAACGCTCACGAAGTGGCTACCTATATCGCCAAGGGCTCGGGATTGCTAAGCCACCTCAAAGAAGACACCACGGTAGACGGCATGGCCCGCCTCGAAAACGCCAACGCGCTGCTCGACGGCATCAAGGCTTTTGTGGAAGAAGACCTCGAAACCGAATCCACCGCCGATAAATCGCTGGCCGCCTACCTCCAGAATATCGCCCTGCTCACCGACCTCGACCAGGCCGATCCCGACCCCGATTTCATCACGCTTATGTCGACGCACTCGGCCAAAGGCCTCGAGTTTAAATCGGTGTTTGTGGTGGGCATGGAGGAAAAACTCTTCCCCTCTTACATGGCCATGGACAACCCCGAAGGCCTCGACGAAGAACGGCGCCTTTTTTATGTGGCCATCACCCGTGCCGAGCAATTCCTCACGCTCACCTACTCCAACAGCCGCTACCGCTTCGGGCAAATGCGCTTCAACGAGCCCAGCCGCTTTCTCGAAGAAATACCCCGCGACGTACTGGAAAGTACCTCTTCGATGTCGCCCCGCGGCGGCCGCACAGTGACGGAAGAAACATCGGTAGGCACGCCCACCGCCAAAGTGATGGGCAATTTTGCCCGCCGCCCCGCCGCCCCCAGCGGCCCTGTCGTTGACCCGGCCACATTTAAGCCCAGCCCCAGCGAAAGCATCCAGGCCGGCATGCGCGTCCTACATCTCAAATTCGGCGAAGGCAAGGTGCTCAACGTCGACGGTGGCAAGGACAACCGCATAGCCACGATTGAATTCAAGGATCTCAGCGATGCCCCGCAGAAAAAGATTATGTTGAAGTTTGCGAAATTGCAGATACTGGGCGGGGAAGCGCCGTAGGGGGTGACGGCTTGGGAGCATCCCGGGAGGTGACGGCCTGGGATGGTGAACGTTGCCGTTCCCCGCATCGGGGGTGACGGCCGCGGAGCCCCCCTGGTGGTGACGGCCTGGAAGCAACTCAGTTGGTGACGACCCGGGAAGATCCTTGGGGGTGACAAGGTGACAGGGTGACGCGTACCGGCTGCTTTTTTCAATTTTTATTCTTCTCCGGAAAAAACGTCCTCACAATTCGCGACAGGTAAATGCCCAGGCCGCTCTCGATTAATGCCAGCAGACCTGAAAAACCGGCATAACTTGCTATGCTCCCCTGTGCTTTGGCGCCGATGGCGATGCACAAGGCCAGGCCGTAGCCCAGAATAACCCCGTAAATCGTCCACTGCACACTGCGGCGTATACGGGGGTGGGCCTGCGGAGCCGAATACTGATGATGGCGATGATCCAAAAAATCCTGGAACATCACTGCGCCATAAGCCGCCAGGACGGGGATGAGCAGCGTGAGCGTGCCGTAAAACTGGTCTTCGCTGAAGCCGCCGGATTGCCAGTGGTTGAACAACCACAGGAGTACGCCGATTTTTACCACAAAAGTGAGCGCCATGATATGCGCCTTCATGGACTGCTCGGTGAGGCCCTTCGCCGGCGGCGCCTGTACGGGCGGCTCGTCGGGTAGATTTTTCAGGATTTGCAGGGCGGCAACCGATATGCTGTTGCGCTCGCGCGAAATTTCATCGGGGTCGTGGGTGTCCAGGATGGCTTTTTGCCGGTTGTCGGCCAGGCGGGCCTCCAGCACGGTGACGGCATCGGCTGCCTCTTGTGCCGACAGGGACCGGGCGGCGGCGCCTAGGCGGGTGAGGGCATCGTCCAATTTGCCTTTGGCAATCAGCTGATTGATCTCGTCTTTCATGGGATTAGCGGGTTAGGAATTTTTTGATTTCCAGGGAAATTTGATCGGCGTATTCTTCCAGTTCTTCTTTAAAATCGAGGTCCATATCCATGTAGCCGGCGCGCTTGACGGTCTTGTAATAGCCACTGCCTACGCGGCCGTCCAACACCAGGTGCAGGGTAAAGCCGTCTGTGGTGGGTAAGTACACAAAGGTAAAGCTCAGCAACTCGCGGGTGGTCCAGTTGCAGTCGTCGCTGAGGCCGAGGGTTCTTAGCCAGCGGCAAATCGTGGGGTTTTCGGCCTCTTTGACGACTTCGCGGCACAGGTCGCTCACCTCAAAGCGAAGGTGGTCTTCGTGGAGTTTGGGATGGATGGCCGGCTTACGCTCGTCGCAGGGCGACTTGCCGTATTTCTGCCGGGCAAATTGCATGATTTGATCAAAAACGTACTCCTTGGTGTATTTTTTAGTGAGGGCTATTTTCTCCGATTTTTTGTTGGTTTTTATCTCCGAAGGATTGACGGAGATGTAGCGATTTTTTTCTCCTTTGGGGTTGCTCTCTTCTACCTGGATGCGGTTATCAGCAAAATAAATGCCCCGAAAAAAAAGGGGGTGTTTGGCCATATCATAGGTGTCGTAAATCTCAATGACCGCTTCTTCTTCGCCCAGTCCCATGAGGCTTGTCATACGGGACAACAGCGATTCCTCGAATGTCAGCCCGGGGTTGGATTCATGCGCAGCTTTAATCTCGTGCCAAATGCCCACTATGCTGTCGATGCGGTGGCTGTGAAACCCGAGATAAAGCCGCACGAGTTCGGGTTCTACGCGCAAGTCCTGCACTTTCAAATACCGCCCGAGGCCGTTTTGGTCCATCCAGCGCTGGTA
>JAEUUQ010000374.1 GCA_016787505.1 Saprospiraceae bacterium
TATCTTTGCGTCCGCTAAACCGGCTACAACCACGGAGGAGTGGCAGAGCGGTTGATTGCAACGGTCTTGAAAACCGTCGTACCGAGAGGTACCGGGGGTTCGAATCCCTCCTCCTCCGCAGAGACAATACGGGCCGCCTGATAGGGCGGCCTTTCTTTTTTCACAAAAAGGCGACCAAGCTGGCTTGAAGGAGCCTTTTTGGGGAAAAAGAAAAAGCCCGAAGGGCCGTATTGGCTTTGCAGGCCCCCCCCAACGGGATCAACGATAGTTAATCCCTCCTCCTCCGCAGAGACAATACGGGCCGCCTGACAGGGCGGCCTTTCTTTTTTGTGCCAAAGGCTGCTTTAGCTGCCGAAAAATGACGAATGAGGAATTACGAATTACGAAAAATTATAATAACTAAAAATATCCCACTTCCCCTATCCGCGAAATCCCCAAAATCCCGTAATCCACGATTCAAACAACCGGGACAAACTATCTCCGTCAATTCACCGGCCGGTCATCCACCCGCTTTTTTACCTTAATCTCCAGATACGCCACATTGTTGCGCTCATTGGATTCGGGGTGTTTGTTGCCGGCATCGGCCACGGCTACCAGGTAATAGGCGCCCTCAGGTGTATCCCTGGGAATAACCATGCCCGAATTAAGCTTAAGGTTGACCATGCCATCCTTTATTTCAATTTCGTAGCGGCCGTTATTCAGCAACATGCCGTCTTTGTAGTTATTCGAAGGTTTGGCCAAGGGCGCGGGAACGGGATACGTTTTTTTGGATCTTAATACCAAATCAACCGTCACCGTTTCCTTTGTCAGATCGGGCATAGCTTGCTTTAATGATACGACCAAGCCCTTTTTGATTTCACTTCCGGGATATATATTCATCGGCGGCCTCATCATGGAGACAATCACCGCAGAATAATCCGGTTTTGCAGGTGCGATCACAACGGGCTTGAATTCCATAGCCCAATAGTTGCCGGTAATGGGCAATGTTTTGGTTTCTTTCCAGGAAGAAGTAGCGTAGATATGAATATTATCTTGGTGTTCGGCTACAGCCAGCCAGCCTCCATGGTCAGAAAAAGCAACGCCCTTCAAGCGTGTCTCAGCAGGAAAATAGAACTGGGTAACCAGCCGAAGCAGTTTGGCGTCAAAAATTTCAACTTTGTGATCGCTCAGCAATGCCGCCCACCGGCCTTTTGGATCGATGGCAATATCAACTGTAGGTTCACCCATCGCTTTTTTCAGTTCCTTCCAGACGCCGGCTTTCCATTCTTGTACAAACCATCCAAACCTGGACCCCATGAATAGACGCTCTCCATCAGGAGTATATGCCAGACAGGTCAGCTCATAGTCATCCCTCGCTTTCAGGGCGAACGGCGAAATAGTCCACACTTGCAACTCTTTCCTGGTGGCAATGGCTATTTCTTTGCCATCGGGGCGGTATTGCATATCTACGGCATCC
Organism: Saprospiraceae bacterium; assembly: GCA_016787505.1. Classification (GTDB taxonomy): domain Bacteria; phylum Bacteroidota; class Bacteroidia; order Chitinophagales; family Saprospiraceae; genus JABWBR01. Next base: position 1,457 of record JAEUUQ010000374.1, read on the forward strand.
GGCAAGGTGGCTTCGTGCTCGGGGTTCGACCCCAGGAGATATAACCCGCGACCGATTACGCTTGCCGCAATTTCTTGGTTATCAGGACTGTAATCTACTTTTACCGGACATCTGTCCGATTCAAGCGGTATCTCCAACTGCGTGTAGCTGTTCGCGTCCAATTTGACGACACTGTTGTTGAAGCAGTCCCCTAATGCGAGGTACCGCCCATTGTTGCTGTAAGCCAGGTCTACTATTTCTTTCGATTCCAGTTCTTTCTTGACGCTCCAGTTATCCGTTTCAACCACTATCACTTTTGTACCCAAAGAAATGGTAATCTCTTTTGAATCGACAGGCGGGGTATTTATAAAAGAGAAAAATAAACACCCTACTCCAATGGCAAGCGCCAAAGGTAGTGCCCACCTCAGCAGGTGGTGAATAGGAGTATTTTTCATGACAAGATGCTTTATAACTCAAATCATTGCAGCAATTATTATGCTGAAGGCCACAGGGAATTTACCCTATTCATGCCTGAAAATCAATGATATAAGTCATACTGCCGGATATAAATGGGAAGATTGTGGAGAATCTAAAAACCAGGGTAGGCAGGGCAACTCGCCACAGCGGAACGCATAATAGTAGAGACGCGATTAATCGCGTCTCTACTATTATGCGAATCTCAGCAGTTCCTGACATCGGGGCAACCCGAGCAGTGCTAAGTGTGCAAATTTTATTACACCAACTCCGCCGACAGCGTAATCTCGCAATTCAAGGCCTTGGAGACCGGGCAATTGGCCTTGGCCGCCTGGGCCAACTCAGCAAACTGCTCGGCGTCGACGCCGGGGACGCTGCCCTTGAGGTCGAGGTGGATGGATTTGATAGACCAGCCGCCGTCGTTTTCCATGGTGAGCGTGGCATTCACGTCGAGTGTGTCGGCAGTGAAACCCGCAGCACTCAACCGAAAACTGAGCGCCATGGCAAAACACCCGGCATGCGCAGCCGCTATGAGTTCTTCCGGGTTGGTGCCCGCCAGGCCGTCTTCGCTTTTAAAACGAGTGTAGGCGGAATAAGGCGTGCCGTCTAATACGCCGCTGGTGGTATGCAATACGCCGGCCCCATCTGCTCCGGGCCCGCGCCATTGTGCTTTAGCTTTCCTTTTCATATGTCAACTGATTTTTGTTATTAATTACGAATTATTAATTACGAATTACGAATGCTTTTGATTTTTAATTAATTAATTTATAATGTTTTATTCGTAATTCGTAATTCGTAATTCGTAATTCCGTAATTCGTAATTCGTAATTCCGTAATTCGTAATTTACCTGGCCACCGTAAGCAATCTGGAAACACTGTCTCCGCCCGCTATTATTTTCACCACATAGACTCCAACAGGCAGCGCAGATACATCAATCGGACTGGCATCAGCGCCGTCGCGGCTCAATACCTGGCGGCCAAAGGCGTCGTAAATTACTATGCGGTCCAGCGCAATAGGGCCTGTGCGAATATACAGCAAATTCTGAACTGGATTGGGGAAAACCTCCAATTCCGATGCCCAGGCGGGTTCACTGCTGCCAGAGATTACAGTCACATCCAACGGAGTAGTATTCACCGGAAAAAGCACTTCTGCTTTATTGGTAAGCCTCACGCTGTCAATGGTAAAGACGGTATTGAGGCTGCCCGACGTAGCAAAAATATCGTCGCGCACCCGCAAATGCAGGGTACCTATCGGCCCCTGGCCGTTGCTGCCTTGACCCGTCCAGCGGGTTTGTGCCAGGTACAAACTGCCAGGCTGATCGCTTGGTTTCCACATAGACATCACAATAGCAGGCGGCCCGATCCAACCTCCGGCCCAGCTCACCGACAAACTCGTTGGGTCAATGACGGCCGGGTCGCAGTTCAGCCGGAATGCTATGCCGTAAACGCCTTGTACCGGGTTGTCGACATTGCCTAAATTAATGGGCAGGGCGTATTCGCCGCCTTCTTCCAGATTCGCGGCGTCCACATACAAGGGCTTACCTTCCGGCGTTTGCTCCGAAAATTCGAGTGTGGTGAGGTTGCTACCGCCATGGGTAAGCCCCCAGTTTTGTACAATGGCGAGGGTATCGGTGCGATAAACCTGCCCGTTGCCATTGCAGTCGATGTATTTGTAATTGACGCCGCTCAGCGGGGTTTCTTCCGCCCAGTTGGCAGCGCCCTGCGCTTCCCAGTTGATAGTAGGATCAACGCGCTCTGGGCCGTTGGCGCCAAATGCCAAGCCGATCGGCAAAAAATCGTAGATGCTCACCCGCCCGTCGTTGTTGGCGTCGCCGGGCCATACGTCGAGCGCTGTTACAGTGATGTAGAATTGCCCTTCGATACACAATGAGTTATCGTTGACATCGCAAATGCGCACACACAGGGTATCGACACCCGCCGACAAGCCGGTGAAGTTGATGCAGGTACCGTTGTTGGTAATCTCGTAATCCATTATCGATGGATCGGGTTCGCAAATGACTTCTGTGAACTCGTATTCCAGAAAATCAAATGTGGGATCACAGTATAAAGTGGTTTCTCCAACTCCAAATTCGACTATGTATTCCTGACTACATTGAATAAATGCGGGGTCCAGTTCTGCGGAAAGCGAAATCTGACAGCCGTTGGCATCGGTGAGGGTGCCGGAATACGAGCCCGGTAATAATCCTTCGAGCACGGCGCTATTAGTGGTGAGAGCGCCTGTTGACCAGGCCACTTCATAGGGTGGGAATGCGCTGGTGACCGACCAGGCCAATATTCCATCGGCGGATTCCGGACAAGTTGGCGGCGTGGGGTCATTCAAAACAGCAACAATGGCCGGCGGATATATGATCACTATATTGGGCGTGATACTGCAATAATTTGCATCATAGATAATGAGTCCCTGCCAGAAATCTATATCGATGTAAATGGTATCTGACGTAATTGGCAG
>JAEUUQ010000478.1 GCA_016787505.1 Saprospiraceae bacterium
AAGGATTAGGATACGCATAGGGTTTTTGAATTACGAATTACGAAATTACGAATTACGAATGGTTCAATTCGTAATTCGTAATTCGTCAATCGCAATTAAACCTCAAATCCCCACCACCAACCCCAGCAACACGCTCGTGCCTGCTTGCGGATACAGCCCCCGGTCAACCAGCGTCTGTTCGCCCAGTATGTATCGATACGACCAGCCGTTGGTCTCGATTTGGGCGTTGAAGATATTCTGTACCAGCAGCGTAAGCCCCAACTCTCTGATCCAGCGGGGCTGGAGGCGGTAGCGCAGGCGGAAATCGCTGAAAAAATAGGGATCCAGCGTGTTTTGCTCGTCGGAGGAGTTGTCGAGGTATTGTTTGCCGACGTATTTGGCCAGCAGGGCCAGTTGCAGGTCGTGGTGTTGAGCGGCTTTTCTGCCGGCAAACGGCGAGTAAGCCAGTTCGCCGCCGGCTACGAGCGCGGGTGAAAACGCCAGGTCGGACTGATTGTAGCTCACTTCCCGCTGCGATACCCAGTTGAAATCGGCGTCGTAGACATCCACGTATTCGGTGAAGGCTTCTACGATGTTGCGGCTCAGGGTGGCATTGGCGTCGAGGCGCAACTGGGGCGTCATTTGCCAGCCGCCGGTCACTTCCAGCCCCAACCGGTAAGAGCGATCGATATTGACCCGCTTGTATTCGCCCACGTCGTTGAGCTGGCCGTTGAGGGCCAGTTGGTCGCGATAGTACATATGGTAGCCGTTGACGGCCAGGGCGGCTTTGGGGCCCGACCAGCGGTAGCCGATTTCTGTGTTGTAGAGTCGCTCCGGGCGGGGACGGTTGGCCGGGCTGTTTTCGGTGTAGTCGTTGCGGTTGGGCTCGCGGTTGGCCACGGCAAACGAAGCATAAGCTGAAGCCCGTTCGTTGATCTGACAGCTCAGTCCCGCTTTAGGATTGAAAAAATGCAGTTGGTCAGTCTGGTCTACGACCTGTAGTTCGTTGTTGATGCCCTGAAAATCGTAGCTGACCGATCTGTACTGCAAATCGACATACACATTGACTGCCGGCAGTAGCTGGTAGTTTGTTTTTGTATAAAAATTAAAATCGCCTTTCCGCGCGTCGTTGTCGTAATAGCGGTGGCCGGGTTCGCCGACGCCTGCCGTCCGGGCCCATATCACTTCGCCGAAGTGTTTGCCTTCGTAAATGCTGTAACTACCGCCCAAGGTGGTCTGCCAACGGGCATTGGGTTCATAGTTGAACGCATAAACCAGCCCGTAAAAATGGTTGTCGAGCCAGCGGCGGCGCACCAGATCGGAAGTCGTTAGGGTGGAGTCTCCAATAACAACATTGGGCAGTTGGTAGTCGGCTAAATCCTCTTCCGCTTTGTATTGCTCATAATAACCCTCGCCGCGGGTGTAGTGCAGGGTAGTATTGAAGCGCCAATGGCGGCCCAGTTCCTGGTTGTATAGCCATTGGTAGTGGGTCTGGCGGTAGTTGTCGACTTCGTTTTCGTAAGGCTCGCCGGGTTTTTCCGTGCCCGCCGAGTTGTAGGTGCGCAGCTCGGGATCGTCTACATAATCGGCGGGCACACCGTTCCAGGCCTGGTAGGTGACTTCGTGGCCCGAAAAAACATTGAACCGCAGCGAGGCTTTAGGCGCCAGGTACACTCCCGAAAAGTAATACGACTGCAGATCGGCTTTTGCCCGGTCGATATAACCGTTGGATGTGATACGAGACAACCTGCCGTCGAGGGCAAAGCGATTTTTCAGCAGTCCGCTGCCAAATTGGATGTTTCGCTTGAAGGTATTAAACGATCCCAGAGAGGCGTTGACCGAAGCATACGCCTCTTTTTGCATGCCAGAGGTATTAAGATTGATGGTGGCCCCAAAAGCCCCGGCGCCGTTGGTAGATGCGCCCACGCCGCGCTGGATTTGCACATCCTGCGCCGAACTGGCTATGTCGGGCAGGTCGACCCAATACATGCTTTGCGATTCGGCGTCGTTGATTGGCACGCCGTTGATGGTCACATTGATGCGGGTGGGGTCGGCGCCGCGAATGCGGATGCCGGTATAGCCGATACCCGTGCCGGCATCGGAAGTTACCACTGCCGAAGGAGTCAGTTGCAGCAAGTAGGGCACATCCTGGCCGAGGTTGCTGCGTTCGAGTTTTTCTTTGGATAAGTTGGTGTAGGTCATCGGCGTATAAGCCCCCGCCCGGGTGGCCGTGACCACCAGGTTGTCGATGCGGATAGAACGGGAGAGGAGTGAAAATTGCACGGTGGCCGGACCACCGCCGGCTACGGTCACTTCTTTTTGGGCCGGCTCATACCCGATGTATGAAGCCTGTATTATGAATGTGCCCATTTCGAGGCCTGACAATACAAAATGTCCTTTATCATCGACTACTGCGCCAAAACGGGTATCCAATACCCATACGTTTGCCCCCGCCAGGGGCGCCCCGTATTCATCAGTGACAGTACCGTTCAATGAAATTTGTGCGGCAAGATATTGCCCAAACAATAAGAAAAGAAAAACAAGCCATGTACCCATGTTATGCATTGCGCTAGGTATTAAATGGTGAACGAATCCACCATTCATGGGGCGGAATGGATGTTGTCGGTTGTAGGTTCTCTGTTCTCTGTTCTCTGTTCGGTTTAAGTAGAGACAAATCACGATTTGTTTCCACTGACGAAGATAATGAACGGACAACCGACAACGGAGAACAGAGAACCGACAACCACTTTTCCCTTCCCGGCATTACCCGGGCAGGTTCCTGTTCCACGGGGGAACAAAGGGTATAATCTCAGACTGCGGCCCGGACATCACCGGCGCACACAGACACCCCATTGAGATATGTGATGCAAAGATAACAATCTGGTGGGTTTATAGGTTTAGAATAGCGGTAAGCGATGTTTCGAATCTTTGCCTGGCGTCGCCGCCAATTTCCACAAAGGGTGCGTCGAGGGCGATTAATTCTTTTTTATAAAAATCGTACAACTCGAGGCGTTCGCCCGTGTCGGGGTTTTCGCGGAGGGGATCGGGCGCCCAGGGCAGGTCGGGTTGGCAGAGCAGGTGCAGGGTGTAGCGGTGCGAGTAGCAGGTTTCTTCGATGAGGGGGTGGCAGCGGCCGTATTTGTATATGCTCCAGATTTTGATAACCAACGGATCGGTATCGCAAAAAAGCAGGTGGCGGGCAAATTGGCTGTGGTTTTGTTCCCAGCGCAATTGCCCCTGCAGGATGTCGATCAGGTCGGATTCCTCGTAATGGCGGTCTAGCAAGGGCAGGTAATACCGTGCAAACTCGGGCACCCAGGGCGCGCCCAGGCGGCGGGCCAGGTTGCGGGCCAGCGTACTTTTGCCGGTCGACTCGGGGCCGGTGATGGCAATGCGGTATGGGCGGTTATCTGGCATAAACCTATGGCCTGTTTTTCTGTTGTATCACAAAAATAAGCCGTATTTTTGGGAATCAAAACAGGCATTGCCCGGAGGTGTTATGCACGATCTTGAACCTTATTTTCAGTGGCGCGACCAATATATAGCGTCGGAAGACAAGCAGTCTCCCTTTTATGGCAGGGAGTACAGCGAGTTTTATTTTTCGAATAAGGTTTACAACTACTACATTCACCCCCAATGGGATGAATTCGGCTCCGTCACCTTATACCTGAAGGTGCTGTTTGCCGATTACGACCAGGGCTTTGCAATCATTGAATTGATCGGCGAATGGAATGATTGTCTGTACAACGACGTGATGTACCTGAAACGCGAGGTGATCGACCGCATGGTTGACAAGGGCATCTACAAGTTTATCTTGTTGTGCGATAATGTGTTGATTTTCCACGGCTCCGACGATTGTTACTACGAAGAATGGTACGACGATGTCAAAGACGACGACGGCTGGATTTGCCTGGTCAACACCCTGCCGCACGTAGAAGAAGAACTCGAAGATATCCGCTTGCAGTACTACGTCAATTTCGGCGAGCGCTTTAATGAGGTGAATTGGCGGCCGCACACCCCGCAAGCGCTTTTCCGACTTATGGAGGCGTTGGTGAAGGGGGAGGTGCTGCGGTTGCCAGGGTAGGCCCTTAATTCACCGAACTCCGATACGCCAGTGGCGTCTTTCCCACATGCTGCTTGAACATTCGTGTGAAATGTTGGGGGTATTTGAATCCTAATTCGTAGGCAATCTCACTGACAGACTTGTTCGTGTCGAAGATTTTTTCTTTGGCAACATTGATCAGTTTTAATTGGATGTATTCGTTTGCTGTTTTACCGGTCTCTTTTTTTATCAGGTCTCCGAAATAATTAGCCGACAAGTTCAGTTCGTTTGCGCAGTATGCAACCGATGGCAGGCCCTCCGTATGTGGCTTGTCTGATGCAAAGAAGTCGTTAAGCAAGGTTTCGAATCGCTCCAGCACACCTTTTATTGCATACCCACGGGTTATAAACTGGCGGTCGTAAAACCGGATGCAATAATTCAGAAACAATTCAATATTCGAAACAATCAACTTTTTGCTATGCTTGTCAACTCCGTGCTCCAGTTCGAATTGTATTTTTGAAAAACAATCGAGGATAATTTGTCGCTCGCGTTCTGACAAGTGAAGGGCTTCGTTTATGGTGTAGGAAAAAAAAGTGTATTCATTCATGTTGCGCCCCAGCGAAGTACCGTGAATGAGGTCGGGGTGAAATACCAATGCCTGTCCCTGGGGTTGGTAATGGTCGTCGCCGTCGGAGCCTATTACCTGACCGGGCGCAATAAAAATAAGCGTCCCCTCTTCATAATCATATTTATCACAGCCGTATCGAAGATCGCCGCATTTGATTTCTTTCAGAAAAACGGTATAAAATCCATAGCTCATACGCCTTAGTTTCCTGGGGTCCGCTTTCGACAAATCCACTATACTCACCAGCGGGTGCAGGGTTTCATTTTTGTTAAATGCATTGTATTGGCTGATGGTATCAAATTTTAATAGATCGTCCATAATAAGTATTTAATTCTACCCAAAATTAGGGGTTTCCGCCCGGATTGCTCAGTCTTTGGCCGCAAATCGGTGAAATTGGTAGATAAATCAGTAATCTGTATAAGTCATCAAACTTAAAACAATTACACCTTTGCATTACAATAAATTCAAGATGATAAACACATGAAAATAAGAGCATTCCTGATTTTATCCTGCTTTTTTTACCTGAGTTTTTGTTATGCACAAAAACCGGACAGTACTTTCTTTTTTAGAACCGATTTGAGTGTAACCAACAACGGTTTTTCGATCATACCTGCATTTACGCTGGGTGATCCTGCGGCTATGCTGGATATGCGGATGGGCAATAAACGTCTGAGTTTTGAGCCGCAGTTTCGTTTTGCACTCGAAGGAAGGCCCTGGTCTTTTGTTTTTATTTACCGGTACAAAGCGATCAATAAACCCAGATTCCAATTGTCTTTTGGCGGCCATATTCCCGGATTGAATTTTGTAACCCGAACCCTATCGATCAACGGCGTGGACCAGGATATGTCGGTGGCAAGGCGTTTTTTGGCCGCAGAGGTTATTCCAAACTTCGTCATATCGAAAAATGCAAGTATCGGTCTTTATTTTTTAAAGGCTTACGGCTTTCAAAAGGATGGACCTCAAAAATCCAATTTTCTTACCTTGCGGGGGAGCTTTACAAAGATCAAAATAGCGGGTAAAGTTTTTGTTGATTTCTATCCGCAATTATTCTACTTAAATATGGATGCCGATGACGGCTTTTATGCCAACGCAACCGCGACCATAGGCATCAGGAACTTCCCGCTTTCCATTTCAGGCATTGTCAACAAGGCCATTCAATCCAGCATACCAGCAAAGGACTTTGATTGGAACATCAGTTTGGTGTATACGATTGACAGGCGTTTTGTCTTGAAATAAGGCTCCTTTTATTCCCCTTTTATCCAAGTCTGATACCCTTTTAAATCATTAATATTCATTTCAAAAATATACATTCCGGCAGGCCATCCGCCGGTGTCGATGATGGTATCTGCTGAATGGTTTGTTGAAATTTGTTTGATTTTTCGCCCAAAGGAATCGTAAATGGTTAGTATGCTGTTATTCGGGTTGTTTGCTGTGCGGATATGCACCTGATTTCTGCCCGGGTTTGGAAATAATACCATCGCAAAGTTTAATTCAGGGTGCTTGATATCCGTGATAGTCACCGGGATGCACTCTGACCGCAGGCTGCATCCATTAGCTGAAGTAATTTGTACGGCGTAGCTTCCGCTTGATTCGGGCGTAAAACTCTGACTTGTAGCGCCGGGAATAGCTAAGTCGCCTTGTCCGCAATCCAACCATTGGTAGGTAACGTCGGTTTCCAGGGCAAAAAGTGTATTTTCCTGCACCCCGACTTCAGCACTGGGCCCGTTGATGATGATGTGGGTGGTAATCGTGCTGTCGCAACCGTACATATCGGTCAATACCTCTACCAGGGTGATGTTTTCTTCGTAAAGTTGGCCGTTGTATTGCACAGGCGTGCAAGATACCAGGGTGTTAGTTTGAAAAGTCGGATTATATACGCTTAGGTTTATGAATAAGAGGCTGTCGCAGCCTTTGGCGTTAATAAATTTTTGGGTGTACATCCCCGTTTGTTCATAAGTCTGGTTGTTGATAGTAACCGGTCCGCAGGTTTTTAGGACTAATGATTGCTGAGTGGGGGTACAAGGTTGCAATTTTAGAATAAAAACGTCGAGACTGAAGTTGGCGGATTGAATGGGGATTGTACTATTGAAATAGACGGTGCCGGCAAAAGACCCCGTCACATAGACGTAGCCGTTTTCGTCGACAGCCAGTCCTCTTCCCGAGTCAAAACCGGTAAATCCGTGCCGCCGGGCATATTGATATTGGCCTTCGGCGTCTAATTTTAAAAGAAAAATATCGTAATAAGAGGAGCCGTAGATGAAACTTTCTCCCGCGCCCGGGTCAAAATCTACAATACCATAGACATAACCGGTAACATAAACGCTATAATCAGCGCCCACTTCGATTTTTCCGGCGCCGGCTCTGTTATTTAAAGAACTCAATTTGCGGAGCCAGATGGGCGTACCGTCCTGTTGCAGCTTGAATATATACGAACCGTATTCGCCCGTGGAGCTGATCGTATAGTCCGTATTCCCCGGGTGAAAAGACACCGTATTGCTGAATTCGCCGACGAGATACATGTTGCCCTGGTCATCGGCGCTTACGCCACGGCCTACATCCCAACCTACGCTGCCAAATTGTTTGATCCACAATATTGCACCCGAATCACTCATTGTAAAGGCAAAGGCGTCAAATTGCCCCGCTGATGTGAGCATAGCTCCGCCCGCCGATGCATCAAAGTCAACGTTCCCTGAAAAACGGCCGGTCAGGGCAATACCTTGTCCGGGAAGTGAACAAATGCCATATCCGGCGTCGTCGCTCGTCCCACCGAAGGTGCGCGCTAAAAGAAATTGCCCGGAAGCGTCTAATTGGAGTAGAAAAATATCGGTTAATCCCTGTGCATTAGACCAGGATTCTCCGGCGCCAGGATCAAAGTCGGTAAGGCCGCTGAATTGCCCGGTCACCCATAAATGGCCATTCGAATCTAAGCATATACCAAAGCCCTGGTCGTCAGCAGGAGAGCCCACCTGCCTGGCCCATACCAACTGGCCTTGCGGGTCGATTTTGACAACAAAAATGTCGTAGTCGCCAACGGCCGTAAATTCAAGGGTGTCAGCGCCTGGGTCGAAATCGAGGGTTTGTTGAAAGGCGCCGGTGATGTAGCTATTTCCAGCCCCGTCAAGCACCAGGTCGTAGGCGACATCTTCGCCGGCGCCGCCTATTTGTAGCGCCCAAATATAGTTTCCCTGGGGGTCGAGTTTGGAGATGAAGATATCCGACTCGCCGTTTGAGTTGAGCTGTTGTACTTGCGTGCCGGCTGTCCCGGGGTCCATATCTACATTTTGTTCAAAAGACCCCACCGTAATCATATTGCCCTGTGCATCTATTTTGATTGCGTGCCCGAGATCTGAATTAAGGCCCCGGAAGGCGCCAACCCAGTCGAAAGCGAGTTGTTGGGCGTTGATAGCCATAGCGACTAGACCTGTGTAAGCTACCAGAAATAGTTTTTTCATAATGAATGGAGTATTAAATATTCAAATTGCCGGCACACGCCGGCGACAAAAATAATCGAATGCATTTATTTACCCTTGAAAATCGAAGGCATTACTAAATTTGCCTGATGAATACCGCAACTTACGTAGAGGAAGACATAGATGCTTTTCGCCTGGCGGAGGCGCTGGAGAAGGGGGAGGTGTTGCGGTTGCCAGGGTAATATTTTGACTGTAAGACTGTACGACTTTACGACTGTACGATTTACACTTTTACAGTCGTAAAGTCGTACAGTCCTACAGTCGTAAAGTCCAAACTATGCACAAATCCGGTTTCGTCAACATCATAGGAAGGCCCAACGTAGGGAAATCCACTTTGCTCAACGCCCTGGTGGGCGAGCGCATGTCTATCATTACTAATAAGCCGCAAACCACTCGGCACCGGCTTATCGGGATATTAAACCACGACGACTACCAGATCGTCTTTTCGGATACGCCCGGCTACGTGGAAAACCCGGGCTACAAGATGCACGAAGCCATGAACCGCTACGTGTCTTCCACATTTGAAGACGCCGACGTGATGCTGTTCGTCACCGAACCCTCCGAGCGCTACACGGAAGACGATCCTCTTTTCGAGCGATTGCGACAAGCGGAAGCCCCCCTGTTTTTGGTGATCAACAAAATTGACCTGACTACGCCGGAGGAACTCGAGAAACTGGCTACCTGGTGGCAGGAGCGCTTGCCATTCCGGGAGACGGTGTCTATTTGCGCCCTGCAACGCATCAATACCGATATTTTGCTGCATCGCATTTTACAATACCTGCCCGAAGGCCCCGAATATTATCCCAAAGACCAACTCACCGATCGCCCTGAGCGCTTTTTTGTGGCCGAAATTATTCGCGAAAAACTGCTGACACAATACGATCAGGAAATTCCCTATTCCTGCGAAGTGGCCGTGGAAGATTTTAAAGACGTTACCACCAACAGCGGCGAACCCCTGGCACGCATCAGCGCGGTTATTTATGTAAATAGAAAAACGCAAAAGCCCATTCTGATAGGCAAAGGAGGTGCCTCGATGAAAAAGCTGGGCACGGAAGCCAGGAAGGCGATCGAAATATTCCTCGACCGCAAGGTATTCCTCGAGCTACACGTCAAGGTAAAAGAAAACTGGCGCAACGACGATTATTCGCTGCGCCAGTTTGGGTATTAATGAACCACCACCCGTGCCGCGCGCCATGCGCCGTTAATCAGCGCACTCACCACGTATTGTCCTGCAGGCAAATTGCCCACTTGCAGACTTGCGGTATTATCAGCGCCGACCGGAATCGTAGCTTGTTGAAGCACACGGCCCAGCATATCGCTTACTTTTACAGATACCTCGCTTTCTGTCGTACCTTCCAATGAGAAGTGCAATGTTGATATGGCAGGATTGGGGAAAACAGCCAATGTTTCATCGCTGATGGGTTCATTGTCAGAAACCAGCACCCTGTCGCCGTTGGCAAACCAAACACCCCAGAAGGCGCCGTTGGTATCAGAGATAAAAATCGTGGGATTGCCCACCGACGTGATTTTGTCGGCAGCCAGTGAAGTGATGCCGATAACGCTATTGTTCTGGTTGTCGTAAGCGTCAAAAATCATTTTGGTGTCGTCTACCGAGTAATTGGGATAACCCAGGTCGATATTTTCGAATATCTCGCCCACATCACCGGTTTCGTAATTTGCGGCAAGCACAAAATAAGTGTCGTCGTATTCGTCAAAAAAATCGAATGCAATGATGTAAGGGGAGTTTTTGGAGAAAGTGGGATCGGCTACGCTCGTATTTTCGGGCAGGCCGGAAAAGAGTTTTTCGATATAGCCGTCACTAAAGTAGCCGGCATTGTTATCCCAAACTTGGATAAAGCCGATATCCCAATATTCGATGGTGCCGGTAGTCGTGTTGATCTCGCTAAACGCATCGTACGCCAGGTATTCGCCTGAGTGGTCCCATTCCAGTACGTCGGCAAAAACGACGTCGCCGGTCTCTACACCCTGTGTATAAGTGGGGTTATACAGCTCAAATTCGCCCCATTCTTCGATAATAAAATCGTAGACGTATATAAAGTTGTCGTTATCGGTGGTTACAGCGGCAATTTTGTTGCCGTCTTTGGAGATGGCTACGTTGCGCCATATTTGCTCGGAGCTGACGGTGATCTGGTTCACGTTGCCCGTCTGCCAGTCGATGACCACAGCTTGCAAGGTGTGGACGTCGTCTACATAAACTATTATGGTACCATCGTCGGTCACGCTGGGTTTGCTGATGGGACCTATGTCAGATAGCGGATAGGCCACCGTTTGCCCCTGGGGCGTCACCAGGTAGAGTTGCTCCTGGAAAGCATCGGTATACAATATATACTCGTTGCCGGGATTTTCATTCAGGTCGTCCTGGTAATCGCCACCTTGACCCGAGCCGATACCCACCGTAGTAAAAGCAGAAATAGCGGCATTGACTACCGCAGAATTGGCGCCGTGCAGGTCGGTAGCAGCCTGTATGACGGCAATTCGCAAGTCGATAAACTGAGAGGAGCGGGTGAGGTAATTGTTGAGCGCACGGTAATATACTTGTTCGGCGGTATTTTTAGAAACTTGTTCGGCAAATAGGTAATAAGCCCTGTTGGTGATGCCACTATTTATGTGCACACCGGCGTTGTCTGCCGTGCCGGTATATTTTTCAGTAAAATGGGCGGGTTGCCAGCCGTCGTCGTTGAGGCTGTTGCCGCCGTTGTGGGGGTCCGACATATTGCGAAGCGCGCCAGAGGTGTATACGTTGCTATTCACCACGTTTTCACCTATGAGCCAGTCGTCGCGGTCGATCATGGCGCCGAAAACGTCGGCGAAGGATTCATTGATGGCGCCCGACTCTGCATAATATTCGAGGTTAGCCGTGTTTTGAATTACGCCGTGCGACATTTCGTGGCCGGCTACGTCGAGCGATTTGGCCAGCGGAGAGGAAAAAGCAATGTTGCCGTTTCCGTAAAACATGGCGGCGCCGTTCCAGAAGGCGTTATCCATCGGCTGACCGCTGGCATCGGCCACGTTGATCAGCGAAATGATATTGCCGCCCTGTCCGTTGATAGAGTTGCGGTTGAAGGTTTGTTTGAAATATTCAAAAGCCCTGCCGGCGTTGTAATGGGCAGAGACCGCGATGGGGTTGGTCCAGGTATTATTCGAAGAGGTGATGTGGGCTGCGCCAAAGTTATTATTTTCAGGCGAGGTGTTCTGTGCGTTGATGGTCCAGATGACCCCCACCGGCTCGTCGGGGAATACCGAAGCAGGCGCATTAAACATGCTGCGGGAGGCGTCGATGAGGTAGAACAAACTGCCTTTTTGGTAAGTGTTGATTGTGCGACTAATGCCAAACAAGTCGTTGGCATTGGCCGTGGCGGGGCCGTCGGGCGGCGGAACAGCGTGGACATGATCGCGTGCCGCATGCGTGCCGTGCACTTTGCATACGTTGTCAAAGTGCTGAAGAATGTCGCCGGTGTGCGCATCTACTATATACGTCCAGCGCGAAGTCAGGTTGGGGCGCAGCGTGATGGCCCAGGCCAGTAAGGGCTTGCGCTGTTGGGGATATACCACCAGTTGGACATGGGTTTGAGGTCCGTCCAATAATGCCAATTCGGCCTCTGACAAAGATTTGACTTTGGTGTATTTGGCCACGTCGGCTAAGGCTAAATCCAGCGCCTGCTGTTGCCCTAATACGGCTTGGAAGCTGGTTAATTGAGGGGTAGGCTGATAACGGCCATTCATCATATAAACTTTGCCGTCTTTGATATGCAGTACGATTTCACTACCATACACAGGAATGCCCTTCGCTACTTGCTGCAAGCGCACGTGCGTAATCCCCAATTCGTCGGTAGTGGCAGATGTAGCCGTAAATTCCTGCGCCGGAGCTGACAATTTAAGCTGTGTCTTTATGGTTTCGAGGTAACCGTAGCAATGTGCAAGCGCTTCAGAGCGACCCTCGCCCGGCAGGGGCTGGTAGTCGATAGCGCCTATTATGCTTACCGGTAGCCCTGTGGCAGGGTCGCGGGTTACCACCGCATTTTGCAATTGGCTGGTGGTAGCTGTAAAGGATTGCGCTTTAGGCACAAAAGCAAGCGCAAACGGATCGGCCGCAGTGGGAATGCCGGGTTTAATAGGGTTAAGGGTTATTTGTTCAACTTGCCGGCGGGTGCCATCAGCACGCTGTGGAAGCCGGGGCTTCATCTGTGCTTGTGCTTGCCAAACAAGCATGAAACAGAAAGCGATAAATAGGGATGATCTTTTCATTGGTGTAAATTGTATGTGGATAATGATTCAAAATTAAAAAAATATAAAGGCTATGCGGCAGGTTTATGGTTGTAAACTCTCTTTTAATATTTGAATTGCCTGCTTCATTTCCTCTGGCGCAAGTGCCGCAAAACCAAGCCTGGCGCTGTTGAGATTTATCCCCGGAGGATTGTACACAGTGCCATCGGAAACGTATAAACCTGATTTAGAAGCTCGTGCGGCAACCCGGGGTAAAGAGATCGCAGGGTCGAATCCTGCCCATACCGCTAGTCCACCCGCAGGAGGATCAAACACGACGGCATCACCCAATACGTCGTGTAATCGCCGACAAAAAGCGTCGCGGCGATCCTGGTATATTTTGCGCACTTTTTTCAGATGGCGTTGTATTTCTCCTTCTTTTAATAAATCGGCAACCGCTTGTTCCAACAGGCTGTCGCCCTGCCTGTCGATGATGCGCCGCAGCCTGCCCATGACTTGCAGGAGATTGGGAGGCGCTACGATATATCCTACCCGAAAAGCGGGCGCAATGCATTTGGAGAAGGAACCGATATACGCCACATGCCCGTCCGTATCGGCGCTGGCCAGCGGCAAAATGGGGTTGGAATCATAGTGAAAATCGTAGTGGTAATCGTCTTCTATGATCGCAAATCCATATTTACGCGCCAGGGCGAGCAGATTTATGCGACGGTCAGCGCCCAGCGTTACCGTAGTGGGGTAGTGGTGGTGGGAGGTGACGTAAACCGCCCTGACAGGTTGTTGTGCGCAAAGTTGGGCAATGGCGTCTACGTCGATGCCCTGCTTGTCTACGGGCACGCGAAACAAGTTGGCGCCGGCGTGAACAAAACTGGCGTTGGCTACATGGTAATTGGTTTGCCCCACAATGACGTTGTCTCCAGGGCGGAGTATGGTTTGCGCCAGCAGAAAAATACCCATTTGGCTTCCCCTGGTTATGAATATATGAGCCGGAGTGGTATTCAATCCCCTGGTTTCGTTGAGATATTGCGACAACTCCACGCGTAGTGCATCGTTGCCTTCTACATTGCCATAGGAAAGCAGACGCCGGTATACGGGTTTCAGCATGATACTCCGCAGATGACTTCCCAGCGCCTGGACGGGCGCCAGGCGCAGATCAGGAAATCCATCGTTGAAGGCAAGCCCCGGCAACCCCTTGATTAGCGGCAATTGCAGGTGGTCCATCTGCTGTAATCCATAAGCCGTCTTTTCAGGATAAGGCAGTGCTTCTGTGTCTTCCTGCCGCCAATGCTGCGGCGACACATCCGGCAAATTATTACGTACAAAAAAACCGCTTCGGGGCATGGCCTTAACCCAACCCTGAATTACCAATTCGTCGTAAGCTGCATTGACAGTGCCGCGCTGTACGCCCAATTGCTTCGCCAATTGGCGTGACCCCGGCAAGCGATATCCTTTGGGGAGGGTTCCCCTGCGTATATGCAAAATGAGGTGGTTGGCAATCTGCTGGTAAAGGGGAATGCCGGCGTGGATTTTGTCCAGTGTCATTATGGCGGCTACGGTCATGGTTGTAATATTAGTGAACAGTGAACAGTGAACAGTGAACTGCTCCCTGATCTGTTCACAGTTCACTGTTCACTGTTCACTCAATCTGGTATAGCTGTTATTTTAAAATTGGACTATAAAGGTAGTCCAGATAACGTTTATATTTGTATAAAATCACAAAAAAAAGAAATGACCCGACTGACACCTACCGATCGTACTACCCCCACGCGCTTGCCCAAGCGCGTGGCGTACGATCTGGAGCTTATCTACGAAATCCTTGACGAAGGGCTTTATTGCAATGTGGCGTATGTGCAGGATGGCCTTCCTTTTATGCTGCCTACAGGTTATTGCCGTATCGGCAATACCTTGTATATTCATGGTTCGGTAGGCAGCCACATGATCCGATGTATTGAGCACGGCGCTGATTTATGTATTAGCGTTACGCTGGTGGACGGCATTGTGCTGGCGAGATCGGCTTTTCACCATTCGATTAATTACCGGTCGGTGATTATATTTGGAAAACCATTTTTGGTTGAAAATGAGGAAGAGAAGATGAATGTGCTGGCTCAATTTACCAATCATTATGCCGCAGGCAGATGGGATGATGTAAGACATCCTGATGCTGCTGAACTCCGACGTACCTCAGTTTTAGGCATACGGATTGAAGAAGCCTCCGCCAAAATGCGCAGCGGCCCACCTAAAGACGAAGAAGAAGATGCCAACTGGCCCTGCTGGTCGGGTATTTTGCCGCTGCAATATGCCGCCGGCGCCCCCGAGGAACGCGAAGATGCTTTGCCTGGTTTGGTATTGCCCGATTATTTGAAAAACTATTCCCGAAAAAAAACGAGATAAATCATATGGATGAAATGGATCGTTTGAGGTATCCCATCGGCCCTTTTGAATGGGATGGTCGCACCGATTTGCTCGCAGCACGCGAGGGCATTCTCCGCATTGCCGAATTGCCATCCAAATTAAGCGAGTTGGCAGGGCGATGCAATGAGATTCAGTTGAATACACCTTACCGCCCGGGCGGATGGACGGCCCGACAGGTTATTCATCATATCGCCGATAGCCATATGAATGCCTATCTCCGTTTCAAATTTGCACTCACCGAAGACCAACCTGTGATTAAACCCTACCCAGAAGCACTTTGGGCCGAATTGTCAGATAGCTATGCTTCTATCCAAATTTCCCTGCCATTGATAGAAGCACTCCACTTCAGGTGGGTGGTTTTACTATATGCGCTCGCTGAATCCGACATTACGCGGGGCTATTACCACCCCGATCAAAATCGTGTGGTCACGCTGGCCGAGGCTATCCAGCTTTATGCCTGGCACGGGGAGCATCATTGCGGACATGTTTCCCTTGTACTTGCGTTGTAATTGTTCTCTGTTCTCTGTTCTCTGTTCTCTGTTCTCTGTTCTCTGTTCTCTGTTCTCTGTTAAAGTAACTGGCAAAGTTAATGAACGGACAACCGACAACGGATAACAGAGAACAGAGAACAGAGAAGCAGCACTTCGTATCTTCACAGCATCTTCATATAGTACCCTTAATCCCATCTATTATGAACCGATTGCTGTTACTTGCTTTCGTATTGGCCGGCGTGATTGGATTAAATTCCAACTTATCCGCGCAGGTCAATAACTGCCCGTTTTCGATTACTTACACGACGAACGAACTTACTGTTAATGCGCAACTGATCAGTATTTTACCGGTTTTGCCGCCGCCTACCACCTGGTATGTCAATGGCAATAGCCAACCTGTCGGAAGCGGCGGGCAAATCACTTACACTTTTGCATCGCCGGGCGCCTACTATTTGTGCGCTGTATACAACTTACCCGGTAGTACTACTTCCTGTACCGTCTGCGAATGGGTAGTTGTAGGGCTTTGCCCATGTGTTGATCCCTCTCTGATCAACCCAGATGCGGTGTGCCCAACCGTTTACGATCCGGTTTGCGGCTGCAACGGCGTGACCTACTCCAATCCCTGCGAGGCAGTTGCCCTTGGCGGGGTTACCTCCTGGACGCAGGGCCCCTGTCTGCCACTGGATTGCAGTGCGCTACAGGTCGATTTTTCAGGATCTGTGACATCCGCCGACGGCCTGAGCATCCATTTCCTGGATCAGTCTGCTTTTCCCGGTGGGTATGATTTGCAGTGGAAGTGGGATTTCGGCGACGGTTCGTTTTCCGCTGATCAAAATCCGGTGCATACCTACGCCCAGCCGGGCGCCTACACCATTTGTCTGACGGTTTTGGGATACTTACTCGATGGCACATACTGCGAATCCACTGCGTGCCTCACCAAAGAGGTAGGCCAGGATTGCCCCGACGAATGTCCATTTGATATTGTGTATGACCTCAATGGTGTTAACGTACACGCCTGGCTGCAGTCGGATCCCACCGACCCGCCACTGCCTACGTTGATTCAGTGGTCGCTCGATAACAACGTCGTTTTTACAGGGCCGCAGTTTAATTATACATTTGACGGACCTGGCGAGCATGTTTTATGCGCAACTTACCCACAAACCGCCAACAATATGCCCTGTACCGTTTGCAAAGCCTTTGAAGTGACAGCATTGTGCGTAGATCCAGCTCAGATCAATCCCAACACGCCTTGTCCTCTCGTTTTTGATCCTGTATGCGGCTGCGACGGCGTAACCTACGGCAACAGCTGTGAGGCATATAACTACGGCGGTGTTACGTCGTGGTCGCCGGGACCATGCGGCAGCGCTTGCAATAACCTGGCCATCAATTTCGAGGGGTTCAATTCCGGCGGCTCTCTCACCGTGTGGACTTTCAATAGCACTTCCCAGTTTCCCGGCGGGCAGATTACCGATTTGTTTTGGAGCACCAGTAGCGGGTCTACCGGTACGGGGCAGTCTTTTACCCTTAATTTCGGTCAGCCCGGTTCGTACGTCGTCTGCCTCAACGTGCAGGCCGTTACGCCCAATGGCCTGTCCTGCCACGGTACCTTCTGCGATACCATCATCGTACCGGAGACCTTGTGCATCGATCCCAGCCTGATTGATACGACGGGCGCCTGCATTACCCTATACGACCCGGTATGCGGCTGCGACGGAGTGACCTACTCCAATTCCTGCGTGGCTCAGATATTTCACGGCGTGACAAGCTGGACGCCGGGTATTTGCCCTACCGAATGTTACAATCCTACCTGGATTGACAACACAGTGGCTTGTCCTGACATCTACGACCCGGTATGCGGCTGCGACGGTATAACTTATAGTAGCTGGTGCGACGCCTTGTATTACGGAGGTATTACGGCCTGGACGGAGGGCCCCTGTTGTGTAGCTCAAGATTGCGAGGCCTCGTTTGCCTATACAATCATACCCGGTACCAATCAGATCATCCTTTTCGATCTATCGCTCAACGCAGAAAGCTGGATATTGGATATGGGCGATGGCACCACACTGGGCGGCTTTTTTGATTCGTTGGTGTATGTGTACAACGCCCCCGGCGTTTACGAGATCTGCCTGGAAATCAGCAACTTTGCAGGTACCTGCACCGACAGTTATTGCGCGATAATAGATTTGGAGCCTAATTCCACAGGTAATCTCCACGCACAGGGCATTCAGATGCAACTAATCCCCAACCCGGCGAGCATTTCTACCCGTGTGAAGCTAGCAGGCGCCATACCTGTAAAAGCCCGACTATTGGACATCTACGGCCAGGCTATCTGGCAGCAAGCCCGACCTCCGGCTGAATTCGACATACCCCTAATCGAGGTTCCTTCTGGAATGTATATTGTTGAAGTTGAAACGGAACAGGGTAGGGTAGTGAGGAAGTTGATTGTTGAATAATGTTGTGGGTTGTGGGTTGTCGGTTGTGAGTTGTCGGTTGTGAGTTGTCGGTTTCTCGGTTAATGAACCCATAACCCACAACCCATAACCCACAACCGACAACATCATCTAACCGCTTCCACCCTATACACAAAATACTTCGTATCGCCCTGCCAGGGCATATTTTTGTATTTTTCTTTGTAATACAATTTGACGTGTTCGCCTTCGAATTCCTGGAGCGATTGGTAGGCATCTGATTTTAATACAGAAAAATCCCAAATACTGCCCAATGTGGGGTTTTGGCCGGGCACCTGAAAACCGCCCAGGTTGAGCTGGCCTTCGTAGGTTTTGAAAACAACCCCTTTGCGGGATATTTTCACCAGATAACCTGCACGAGTACCTTCGCTATACGTCCAGTTGCATACCCACAAGTAACCCGCGCCGCCCAATATGCCGGCCAGGATAATAAGTAGGAGTACGCGTTTGGATATTTTCTTCACTTTGTCAGTGCCTTCTTTTACAACTTGTTGAAACTCGCTCATGATTGCTTTTTTTTGTATAAATATACGTAACTGGTTATTTGGTTAGCTAAACCCAATCGCTAAACTGCGCATGCACTAAACCCTACTAAACTGTTACAAAGATACGAAGCTTATTGATGCGGAAAAAGAGCCTTTTCGACTAGTTCGCAGATAATATGGCCTAACAGCATATGGCATTCCTGGATGCGGGGGGTATCGGCAGAGGGTACGTTTAGCAAAATACTGCTATACTCCCGAAGGCGGCCTCCGGAGGCGCCGGTCATAGATACCACTGTCATCCCTGCTTGTAAGGCAGCTTGCGCTGCGGCAACGACATTGGGTGAATTGCCCGAGGTAGAAAGGGCAAACAAAACATCGCCAGGTTTACCTGCCGCCTGCACCATGCGGGCATAAACGGCTTCGAAATTATAGTCGTTGGCTACCGCAGTGAGAAACGAGGTATTGACGTGCAGCGCTTCGGCGTAAAGAGGAGGGCGGTCGTAGTAAAAACGCCCCGAGAGTTCCGCTGCGAGGTGCTGGGCGTCGGCAGCACTGCCGCCATTGCCGCAAAAGAGGATTTTGCCGCCGGCGCGATAAGTAGCCGCGCATACTTCCACAGTTTGTTCAGTTGCCGAAATAATATGTTGATCGACTAGTAGCGCTTGTTTGGTAGCTACGCCGTCGGAAATGAGCGCTTTTATTGTCGATTCATACATGCGGTAGATGGGGTTATTTCATAAAATAAAAAAACAAACCCGCCGTGATAGCAATGACAAGCGCCTCATAAATTCTGGCCTCGGCGCGGCTTCGCACCCGCAGATGGATAAGCGCTACCAGGGAAACAACAAGCCCGGCCATGGCATAAAATTTGAGTACGCGCAAGCCCGGCGTCGTGGCCCAAATCGCTTCGTATTGGCGCGCGACCCAAAAGATGAGTTGCTGGCATAAAATACCCAGCACGGACACCAGAATACCTGTAAAGATCAGCGCTCGCCAGGGCAATCCCCGGCGCAATCGCTCTACGGTGCGCACAGCGCTGGTCACAATAAGCCAGAAAACAAAAAGATTGCCGCCTGTCAGCAGCGCTTTTTCAAAATTAGACCCCGGCGTAAGCGCCTTGGTGAGGATTGCAGTTACAATAGTGAGTGCTACTCCTAGCACCAAACTAGCAATGAGTACTACTTGTATAAATACTTGCTGGTCGTTTGCAGCATTGCTGCGCTTAGCTCTTGACATCTATATTCTGTTCACAGTTCACAGTTCACAGTTCACAGTTCACTGAACATCAATCCGCCGTCCTGATCGTCGTATCCTCTTGAATCCAGCATCCGACGCGGAAAGGAGCGCCGACTTGCAGATTGCGCAAAAAGACGTCTTCGCGGGAAGGCATATACTGGCTGTAGCGGTTGATCCATTTATTGGCTTCTGCGGCAGAAGAAGGATCTACGCGTTTGGCTTTGTTCCACATATCAATGGCAGGCCACACCACTATCTGGCTGTCCCAGCCCCGGCCAGGGCCGCAGAGCGGACCGCTGGAGGCATAAAGCCTGCCGATCAGGATATAAGGCTCGCCCCAGTTGGGTTTTACATCGGCGGCTTGCTGGGCATATTGGCGCGCGCGTTGAAAGTTCTTAAGATGCACGTAGTAGATTTGCCCGATGATCACATAGATCTGGCCTTTTTTAGCG